>NZ_CANMAB010000139.1:0-8146 GCF_947495635.1 uncultured Virgibacillus sp.
GAATACAAACTATCGGATGTGCTCTAGCTATGGCAAACAGGAAAGGACCGGGCTGGTTTTTGCCCGGTTTTTCTTATGTGTGTCAATAAGCCCATTACTTTAGGTGGTTTTTTTCTTACAATCTCTTAATCTTCAGTTTAGTTTGAATTAACAGAGCATCGTTATAATAGAATTAAATACAGAACAAAGAGAGGGAGATTTAATGAAGCGTATTGTTTCAATTTTGCTAATGACATTTATTGTCATGTCCATGTTTACCACAGCTACATTTGCATCAAACAGTGAAATTAGTAAGAGAAATAAAGTTGTCAATGTAGCACATAGGGGTGCATCAGGACATGCTCCAGAGAATACGATGGCAGCTTTTCATGAGGCGTTTAAAATGAAAGCAGATTACATTGAGATTGATGTTCAAATGTCAAAAGATGGAGAATTAGTACTTATTCATGACACCACACTAGACCGTACTACAAATGGAACGGGTTATGTTGGAGATCATACGTTAGAGGAATTAAAACAACTAGATGCAGGAAGTTGGTTCAGTGATGAATTTGCCGGCGAGAAGATTCCAACCTTCGAAGAAGTATTAGATGCTTTTCGCGGAAAAATTGGTATCTTAGTTGAGTTAAAATCACCAGAATTATATCCTGGTATCGAGGAGAAGGTAGCTAATGCATTAAAGGAACGAAATATGGATAAGCCAAGAAATAATAAGATTATTATTCAATCTTTCAATCATGATTCTGTGTTAACCACCAAATCTTTATTACCACGTATACCTGTAGGAGTACTGGCTGGGATGAGCTGGAAGGATGTTACGGATCAAGAGCTTGAGGAATTTGCTTCTTATGCTGACTATTTCAACCCAAATATGAATATTTTAGACGCTGAATTAGTAGACAGAATTCATGACATAGGTTTGGATATTTGGCCATATACGGTCAGAGAAAAGGAACAGGCAGATCGACTGTTAAAGCTAGGCGTGGATGGAATTATTACTGATTTTCCTGAATATGTATATGACCATCCTGGAAGACATAAATAAGGAACAAAAGCGTGTCCGATTAGAAACGTAGCGACTGGAGCGAGTCAACGGAGATAAAGGAATCACGGTGAGCTTACGATCCGATCCTGACTTATCGTAGGCGATTCATGAAGTCGCCTCGTTTCTGGACGCGGCTTAACACGCCCTTATTTATCCACATGGGATAATTTTATAATTTTCTTGATTTGCTGACTATGAAAAAAGGGGCTGAATAAGTTTAAAAAGACTTGAGGGCCCCTTTTTTATTTTAAGACTAAAATTCAGAAAACCAATTTAGCCGTTAACAATCGTTCCACCATTTACATGGATCATTTGTCCACTGACATAGCTTGAATCCTTACAAGCTAAATATACGTAAGCAGGGGCTAATTCCTCTGGTTGACCAGGTCTTTTCATTGGAGTATCCCCTCCAAAGGAATCAACTTTTTCTTTTGTGAATGTAGAAGGAATTAACGGTGTCCAAATTGGACCAGGTGCTACAGCATTTACACGAATTCCTTTGTCAGCTAATTCCTCTGATAGTGATCGAGTAAAGGATGTGATCGCTCCTTTTGTTGCAGAATAATCAATTAAATCTTTGCTACCTTGATATGCTGTTATGGATGAAGTATTGATGATCGCACTTCCTTTTTTTAGGTTAGGAAGTACTGCTTTGGTTAAATAAAACATACTGAAAATATTAGTACGAAATGTTTTCTCTAATTGGTTACTTGTAATATCCAATATACTTGACTGTGGATGCTGCTCAGCTGCGTTATTTACCAAGACATCGATTTTCTTAAACTTTTCGAGTGTTTCTGCTACAGCTGCTTCACAAAAGGCTTGATTACCTACATCACCATCGATGAGGATACATTTTTTTCCTACCTGCTCGACTAAGCGCTTTGTTTCATTAGCGTCAGAATGTTCATTAAGATATATAATCGCGATATCTGCACCTTCTCGCGCAAAGTGAATGCTTACTGCTCGTCCAATCCCACTATCTCCTCCAGTTATTAAAGCAACCTTACCATATAATTTATTGCTACCATGATAGTCTGCACGGATGTATGCTGGTTCAGGCTTCATCTTTGCTTCTATTCCTGGTTGTTTATTCTGCTGCTGTGCTGGGGGTGTCAGCTGTCCATTCTCTTTTTCCATTTTCATATTTATACCTCCTGTTAAGCTGCTTTCTTTACTCTAATGGAAAGTGTTAGTTTCATTTTCCCCGAATCGTACTTTTTCAATCATATAATTGCTAAGGCGTTATAATGTTCAACAAAACGGGACAATAAAAAAATACTCAGCATATGAATCTTTTTCTGAGTATTTTTTAAGTGAAAATAGTGGATACAGATTTCATGTAGAGAGTAAATCAAATTCCTTCTTTAATAAAATGATGTAGGAAAGGGCTTCTTTGGTGTGTTGTACATATATTCATGTGCAGAGCTGGCACCTTGAATTTTAAGAAAGGAATAAATTTCTCGATACATGACAATATCTATTTCACCGGTAACATATTTCTTTTGATAATAATCTAGAATATCATTCATAGAATTAGGAGACTGATTACGCTCATGTTGATACATCTGGATTAATTGATCGATGTACATGCTATCCCCTCCCTTTGTAAGTTTTGTACAACCTAATACTACATGATTATGATCGGAGGGCAGTTTTCATGCATGTAATTTTCGTTTTATCCTATAACGTGACTTACTTTAATTCTGTATCTGTTGGTACATTTGGTTGATCTGGCAAGTTTAAGGTGTGAATGACTTTATCGCTATTCATATCATATACCTTCATTTGATTATAGGAAAAGGTATATAGAACGTTATCGATAGATGCCATTCTTCTCGTTTCTGACTCCCATTCTGGATGGTCATTTTCCTGTTTCTGGTGTGTAATGGATTCCTTTATTTGAATGCCATTTTCAGACGAAATATTAAGTAATAAAGCCCCTTCAAATAAAAATTGCGGTTTTTCATATGTTATATCTGCTTCTTGGACAGTCTTTGTCTCAAAGAGAGTAACTGGAAAGCCAAATAGATTTTTGTCCGGATGTTGATACAGTGCTTTATGATTATGGTTTAATTCGGTAAAGGAACCTTTTTCACCGATCACCTTACTAAACGTTTCTTTTGGTTTAGTAGGGTTACTAACATCAAAGATAGATATCTTAATTCCGCCGGTTTGTACAAGTGGTTCTGCATGATTCGTATTATTATCAACCTCGGTGTGCATTCCAAATCCTATCACATGCTGTTTATCCAATGGGTGTAAATAATTACTAAATCCAGGGATTTTTAATTCGCCCAAAACGTTTGGATTTTTGGGGTCTTTTAAGTCAATCACGAATAAAGGATCGATTTGTTTAAATGTAACCATATAAGCGACATTATCCATAAAACGAACACTATAGATTCGTTCGTCTTTTGCCAATCCTTCAATGGATCCTAGTCTATTTAATTCTAGATCAAATGTATATAAATTATTTGTAGTGTTTTCGTTTTCATCTATTCTATCGTTCGTAGTGGCTACACGAAAGTTATCCTTTCGTTCATCCATAGCAAATTGATTAATTAAGGTACCTGGCACCGTTGTCGAAGCTTGAAATTCTATATTGCCATTGTCTACAGCAAATTGCATGATTTCCGTTTTTACAGGCATTGGTGCAATCATTGTTGCTGTCTCTTCACTTCTTGAAGTATTATTTTGTTGGTACTTAGCAACAGCAATATACATATGCCGTTTGGACATATAGATGTCATGTGAAGCACCTAAATAGGATTGTATCTTTGCTGTTTCATTTATATTGTTGAGATCGATGGAGGTAAAGAGCAAGAAGTTCTTTTCCTCACTTTCTGGAAAGAAATACATATCATCATAGTTAATAGGCTTTCCATCTTTTCCATCTGCAGCAGTATCCTTTATAAATGGACGGATTTCTGGATTAGAATCAGCTTCTTCTAAGATTCTAAAATCAGGTTGCTCATTAGCAATAAGATATAGTTGGTTATCTGTTTTCCGTGAAGCTGAATAATTTCCTTCCAATGTTACTTCCCGAATCCGCTCGGGATTTTCCTTGTTGGAGATATCATAAATAAACACTGTAGTTTGACTGTGATGTGGCATTATATCTCTTGTTAGAGAACTGTTTTGTTGCTTTGTTGAATGATTATCCTCTTTACGTATCGGTTTATAACTATGGCCTATACTAATAAGATAATTATCATGTAAATATAGTTCCAACGGTTGAAAATTTTTCTCTGTAATTGTACTAATTACATTGCTTTCATTACTTCCCGCCGTAACTATGAGCAAATCATTTTCGCGTGAGAAGTAAAGATATTCTCCATCACTTTTTAGCTGGTCTCCCTCGTCGATACCTGCTACTTGAACATTTGTATTTGAAGTAGGAGTTGCAGCGGGCTTATCAGCTGCTAATTCGTTTGTCGATTCAGCCGTATTCGCAGATTCCTCTTTAATTGTCATCGTGGATCGTTCTTTAAGGATTGTTATTAATTGCTGTGCATCTTTGATTTTTGGAATATCGTTAACGACTGTAAACGTATGTGTGAGAGCATCCGAGAGGTAGTCTCCCTTTGCTGTTTTTACGCGATTAGATATGTTAATTTGGTAGGTGTGATCTTGTTGATAGCCATTTTCTGCATTAATTTTCAAAATGGTGTTTGATTCTTCCCAGTCAAAGGAAATAGATAAGGGCTCATTGTTTTCATTACGAATGGTAACACTTTCTTGTGTAATTGAATTTGGATCCATTTCTTTATTAAAATGAATGGTCCAAATTTTAGCTGCGGTAGCATAACTTGTGGCATTTGGTATATTTGCGGTTACCTTATTTGTTGTAAGCGAATAAAAAATTCCTACGCTGCATAGTAGAATTACTAAAAATAGCAATCCAGTTATTTGCTTATTCATTATCGAACCTCCTTTTATTTTGTTGGTGAAAAATTATTAATATTTACTTGAATACATCTATTTGAAGCGTGAATGCTTACTTATCTAGTTAGACGGACAAAATGATTGATTTGTTACAATGTTGTCAAAAAAAAGCTTAACCCAAGTTTAGGGTTAAGCGAAGTCATTACTTAGAGTTATTCAAGAAGAAAAGTGCAATTGTTCCAGGGCCTGAATGAGAACCAATCGCGGAGCCAACCATTTCAATAACGACATCTTTAACAGGAAATTTCTCTTTGATCATTGCAGCAAGTTGCTTTGCACGTTCAAGGTCATCACCATGAGAAATTCCAATTGTTTGATCTGTGAAATCTTTGCCCCGTTCTTCCATTAAGTCTAACATGCGTTGAAATAACTTTTTGGAACCACGGATTTTTTCTAAAGGAATTAATTTTCCATCTTCTACATGAAGAATAGGTTTTATCTTTAAAAGTGTGCCTACAAATGCAGCTGTTCGGCTAACTCGACCACCACGGTATAAATATTCTAAATTATCTACCGTGAAAATATGTTCCATATTTACTGCATATGTACGTGCAGCTGAGATTATCTCTTCCAATGTTGCGCCTTGTTTAGCAAGCTTAGCTGTATGAAGAACTACAAGTCCATAGCCTAGGGAAGCGCATTTTGTATCGATAACGTGAATAGGTGCTTCTGGGTGAATCTCCTTTACTTCCTGTTCCATCATCTTAGCTGTTTGATAGGTACCGGAAAGTTCAGAAGAAAATGCAAGATACACTAGAGGTTGATTTGACTCAGCGTAAGCAGTAAAAATATCTTTAAAAGTTTGTGGAGAAACCTGTGATGTTTTTGGGCTTTTCCCTTCTCTCATGGCATGATAAACTGTCTTAGGGTTAATTGTTTTTCCATCTTCATAATCATTATCATCAAGATGAACCGTTAATGATACCATTTCTATATCAAATTCGTTATAATAAGTCATTGACAAATCACATGCGGAATCCGCAAGAATTTTTATCGTCATATATATTCACCTGCATTTCTAAACTAGACTTTATTTTAGTTTAAATTGAATTTGTAGGATAGTCAAAATATATTTACGTAAAATTTTAAAAAATGTAAAAAATAATCAGTATGTTATACCAATTTGTAGGGAGGTAGCTATGTTTATATTTGAAGCAAAACGGATTTTCGTAGTCATTTTTGGAGCATTCTTAAATGCGTTGTCGCTAAACTTTTTCCTCATTGGAGCAAATGTATATGCTAGTGGGTTTACGGGTGCTGCCCAGCTGGTTTCTAGTGTATTTAACGATTTCATTGGTATAGGCGTTAGTACGGGAATTTTACTTGCAGTATTCAATATTCCTGTAGCGATCTTAGGCTGGTTTAAAGTAGGGAAAGGGTTTACGGTATACAGTATCATATCTGTAATGTTTACATCCGTATTTTTAGAATTATTACCTGTATTAGAAATTTCCGAAGATATAATTTTAAATGCTGTATTTGGCGGAGTGATTGCAGGAACGGGTGTAGGATTAACCTTGAAGGTAGGTGCATCTACTGGGGGTATGGATATTGTAGCAATGGTATTATCTAGAATGAAGGATCGCCCAATTGGAACGTATTTCTTAATGCTCAATGCAATTATTATTGCTTTGGCAGGGATTCTTTATCAACCAGAAAATGCTTTATATACATTATTAACATTGTATGTAACTACCCGTGTAATCGATGCTATTCATACACGCCATGAAAAAGTAACCGCGATGATTATTACCCATAAAGCGGATGAATTACAAAAAGAAATTCACAAAACGATGGTAAGAGGGATCACTATTTTGCCTGCTAAAGGTGCATATACAAAAGCAGATAAGCACATGATGTACCTAGTTGTGACACGCTATGAGTTATATGACCTGGAACGGATTATTAATGAAGTTGACCCCAATGCGTTTACCAATATTGTACAAACGACGGGCATATTTGGGTTCTTCCGAAGAGATTGATCCTTAAAATAGGCATAAGAGAAGGGGATACGATGAAATATTTCAGTGTTATTTTAATCTTATTATTTCTAATGGGGTGTGGTGACCAAGCGGAAACAGGTGATGATTCATCAAACCATTCCTCGATGAATAAGGAAACAACTGCTAATACTGCAGTAAGTTTTCGGAATATCGATATAAAGGTAGAAGATGGAAAAGCTATTATAGAAGGAGAAGTCAATGCTAGAAATACAGAAGTATTCTATATCCTTGAACATCAAAATCAAGAAATAATTAGCGAAAAACAAGCAAATACCAAACAACAGTCAGTAGCATGGATGGATTTTACTCTGGAAGTTTCACTTCCAGAAGAGGTGATGACTGGAAAAGAGCCACCGATTTTAATTCTTTATGGAAAAAATGAACAAGATGAAAGGATTAATGCAAATTATTTTCCAGTTGATATAAATAATGAATAATGACACAAAAAGGTCATGCAATCAAATGCTGACCTTTTTTATAGCCATATGATGTATGGCTTAATAGCCATAGTTTTCTAATACACTTATTACTTGGGGAGAAAGGTTATCCCATTCAACATCGAATTTTTTGTTTATGGTGATAAAGTTTTGGTAGCCAAATACATTATCAACACCTTCTAATTCCATAAGATCATTTAAAATTTGATGTTCGCTCGTATCACCAGGCATAACAGAAATGCTGTTTGTTCCTTCAAAAATTAGTTTATCCGTTGTAAATTTCAACGCGTTTGGGTTTGGGGTGGCTTCTGCTCGAATTCCCATTCGTCATCCCTCCTAAATCATACTTACTTCTATAGTAGCAGAAAAAGGTGGGATAAAAAAGCATTTTGTCGAATGAAATCCATGATACTTAAAGGATTCATTTGCATCAGAATAAAAGTACAAGTGTCCGATTAGAAACGTAACGACTAGAGCGAGTCAACGGAGATAAAGGAAACACGGTGAGCTTGCGAGTCATGATGACTTATCGTACGCGATTCGTGAAGTCGCCTCGTTTCTGGAATGTGGAGCTGGGCGCGGCTCAGCACGCCCATATGTATCCGCATGGGCTATTTTTATAATTTCCCAGACAATAAAGGGGCTGGGACATAACTAGCCCTTATGAAGTTAAAAAAGATTCCAGTTATCAAAAAATGATAGCTGGAATCTTT
>NZ_CANMAB010000140.1:0-8088 GCF_947495635.1 uncultured Virgibacillus sp.
TAGCTATTATTCCATAATAGCTACTAGAGGAAGCGTGAATCTGAGCATTTAGTGATAAGGACTGAGCGAATTTTGCTCAGTTTTTCTTATCGTTGAGAAGCTAAACCTCATCATTTTTAGATTAGATGAAATTTTCAGTTATTTATGTTAAGATGAAATCGTAATTATATCCAAACGCCAAGAAAAGGAGGAGAAACATGGAGTATGCGATTAGTGGATGGACTTTCTTTTGGTTTGCTGTTCCAATGCCATTGTTGGTAGTTTGGGCTGTCGTCACTTTTTTTACAGAAAGGGGGGATGAAGACTAATGAATCCCACAATCTTAACATTTATTGTTTATTTGATAGTGATGATCCTTATCGGAATTGTAACCTATCGTATGACAAATACATTATCTGATTATGTACTTGGTGGAAGAAAATTAAATAGCTGGGTTACAGCCTTCTCGGCTTCCGCTAGTGATTTTAGTGGATGGTTGTTAATTGGATTACCTGGTGCTGCATATGCTGCTGGACTTGGCACTTGGAGTTTATGGATTGCTGTTGGTTTGGCAATTGGTGCAATGATAAATTGGCAATATGTTGCAAAACGACTTCGCATTTATACCGAATATACAAATGACTCCATTACATTACCCCAGTATTTTGAAAATCGTTTCCGTGATAACTCCCATTTGTTACGTGTTATTTCCGCTGTCTTTATTCTAGCTTTTTTTCTATTTTATACAGCCTCAGGCTTAGTTGCAGGTGCAAAACTATTCCAAGGAACCTTTGAAATGGATTATCACCTAGCACTAACTGTAGGTGCCATTATTATTGTTGCATATACGTTTCTGGGAGGTTTTTTGGCAGTAAGCTATACCGATTTTATTCAAGGTGCTCTAATGTCAGCTGCACTACTATTTACATCAATATATGGTTTGATTAAGATAGGTGGATTTGGGGAACTGTTTAATCAGCTTGGTCATATAACTCCAAGTTTAATCGATGCTTTTGCCGCTACAGATTATAGTCAAGCGGAAGGCATTCTTTGGGAATCTGCAGGTGCAATTGGGGCTGTTGGAATTATCTCAGCACTTGCGTGGGGGCTTGGTTACTTTGGTCAGCCACATATACTTGCTCGTTTTATGGCTATTCGTTCCCACAAAGAAGTGAGAAAAGCCAGGTTAATTAGTGTAACCATGGGTCTGGTCATTCCACTATATGGAGCACTCATTGTTGGAATGTTAGGGATCATTACATTTGACCAGCCACTTGCTGATTCGGAGCAAGTCTTTATTCAGCTTGTTCAAGTTGTTTATAATCCATGGGTAGCTGGGATCCTACTGGCAGCGGTTTTGGCCGCTATTATGAGTACAGTTGACTCACAACTATTGGTTTCTTCTAGTGCATTATCAGAGGATTTTTACAGAAGGTACCTCCGTAAAAATGCTAGTGAGAATGAGCTCGTCTGGGTTGGTCGTATTTCCGTATTAGTTATTGCATTGATTGCGGTACTAATCGCGTGGAATGAAACTAGTTCTGTACTTAATTTAGTTGGGTATGCATGGGCAGGTTTTGGTGCCACATTTGGCCCAGCAATATTGTTTTCTTTATTTTGGAGAAAAACTTCCCGAAATGGTGCAATAGCTGGCATTCTAGTTGGCGGGATAACAGTTTTTCTTTGGCCGTTAACTGGATCTGAACTGTACGAAATGGTACCCGGCTTTATTTTGTCTAGTATTGCCATTATCGGATGTAGCTTAGTTGGTAAGGGACCTTCCAATGAAATGCTCAAGGAATACGATAAAGTAACTGGCGTTAAATAAACTCTAGGAGTGGTACAACATGGTGCATGAAAAAATATATGGTAATACCCCTTGCTTTTTAGGTGGTTCAAAGGCAGATTTACATGACGAAAAAGTAAAAGAGAATGATGTTCTTATTTACGGAGTACCTTGGGAAGGTGCAGTTACATGGGGAGATTATACAGGTTGTGAATTAGGCCCAAAAGTCATTCGTTTAAACTCAGCTCGTTATTCTGGTTATCTACCTGAACTCGATAATGTAGATGTTTTAGAGCATTACAGGGTAGGTGATTTAGGAGATGTTGATGTTGTGCCAGCAGATACGGTAGAAACAATGAAACGAATTGAAAAATTCGCCATTAAAGTTTGGAATACAGGTAAATTTCCGATAGCTTTTGGTGGGGATCATGGGATAACCTACCCTATTGTTAAGGCATTAAGTGAAGATATTAATGGCAAAGTAGGAATAATCCACCTTGATGCCCATTACGATAATTATAAGGATTATGAAGGTGACCTTTATGCAAGAAGTACACCCTTCCATCGTATATATGAAAGTGAAAGTGTACGAAATGAAAGCATCGTGCATATGGGGATACATGGCCCACGAAACGCACCAGAGACTGGAAAGTATGCAGCAGAAGTAGGTGCGTCCACAATTACTATCCGAGATATTCGCAAATCAACAGATATAGCAGCACTTGCTAAGCATGCCTATTCCATTGCAAGTAAAGGAACAGAAGCTGTTTACTTAAGCATTTGCAGCGATGTACTTGATTTTGCTTATAATCCTGGTGGTCCTGTTGATGGGAATGGGCTTACTTCCTTTGAGCTATTGGAGCTTATTTATGCTTTTGCCAAACAGGGTGTTAGAGGAATGGATTATGTTGAAGTTTACCCACAGCAAGATACAAATGATAATTCTTCTCACTTTGTAACCTATGCAGTTCTTTATGCACTTGCCGGTAATATTATTCATGAACAGAAGCAATAGTGTAATATACAAGTCAGAATTTGGACTATAAGATCATTGATCTATAGAGTGAAACTTCAATCAGTCGGAGTTTTGTTTATCCCCACTTACCCATATTGGGTTCACTTTATTACTTGAAGTGGGGGACTGCCAGTTATATGTGGGATAAAAATCATTCAATGATCAGGTTCCCAAGAGGATAAGTTTCCTTGATAAAGGAGCGAATCCCAATTAATCGATAAATAGCTAACGTTTTCGGGTCGCTCCTTAATTCAAGGTTTAAAAAACACTTTCCAGATATATATACCTATTTTGAAGATGGGAATTCCTCCTATATACACTTGTTAGTTATAAGATTGCTTGTTACGATGACAATAATGTATGACAAAGGAGGAAACAGATTGACCAAACAGATGGTGGAAGATCTGTTGCATGCTATCACTGATGTCATGGAAGAATTAGAAGATGTAAAGACAAACAGTCGTCAGATTGATCAACTCTATACCAATCTAGAGTCAAGAATAGATCATATGGGGTTGCATATTGATGGATTAGAAAAAAATATGAAACGTATAGATAGAAAGATAGCAGTAGTAACAGAAGGTAGATTGGAAAGCGGTACAAAGAAGTTAATAGCACGAAAGGTTGTTTATTAAAAAGCGTGCATAAGCAGGCTTATTTTTTTACGTGTTTTTTGCTATGATATGAAAAAGGGGGAGAGAAATGGAGAAGTCTTCCAACGTTTTCATGGAGAAGTTAAAGGATAATCGAACCCTTATTGGCAGCCTTATTTTATTTATTACATTACTTTGGGGCTATGCATGGGTACTAATGAAAGAATCATTACAATACATGGGACCATTCACATTTTCCTCATTTCGCTTTGGTGTAGGTGCTATTACGTTACTGTTAGTAGCATGGATCTTGAAGCTCGGATTGCCTCCAAAAAAATATTGGAAACATATTGTTATCGTTGGCATTCTGCAAACAGCTATTGTCTTCTTACTAGTCATGTATGCTTTACGATTTGTAGACGCAGGGAAGTCCTCTGTTCTCTTATACTCCATGCCAATGTGGAGTAGTTTATTAGCAGTAAAATTCTTAAATGAAAAATTAAGCTTAGCTAAATCTATAGGGCTATTTATTGGTATGCTAGGACTTTTAACGATTTTAGGATGGGATATTTGGATTGGTCAATCGCCAGAAATGATAATAGGTGAGATTTTAATTATTCTTGCTGCCGTTTCATGGGCAGTGGCAAATACGTATTACCGATTAAAACTTGAAAACCTATCGCAAATACAGGTGTCAGCCTTTCAAATGTTCTTTGGAGCACTGGCTATTATGATGGTTACCCTTTTCATGGAGCATCATGAACCGTTATTAGTAAATAGTAAAAGTGTATACTACATATTATTTACAGGTGTATTTGCATCTGCACTATGCTTTACATTATGGTTTTTAATTCTTAGTTTAGTAGATATGGTTACGGCGACGATATCTACATTACTTGTTCCCATGTTTGGGCTGTTATTCAGTAGTTTTCTGCTTGGTGAAAAAATGACTTTTGGGATTCTAGGTGGGTCAGGGATGATAATTATTGGAATTATCATTGCGCAGAAAAAACGAGTACATGATACGTGATGATTATATCATTTTGGCAATTTGATAAGGGAGAGTATTATATGGGAATAGCTACTATTTATAAGAGTGTGGATGGGAAAAATAAGATTCAAGAAGCCTATGAAGATTATTTAGAAGCCTTTTCACTGCGTTTGGAGCGTGCGTATGTCAAAACACGCTTTGGAAATACGCATCTGCTAATAACCGGGCCGAAAAACGCAAAGCCACTCATTATTCTACAAGGCGGAAATGCAATTAATCCAATGACATTATATTGGTTTAAGGAGCTTTTTCATCATTATCGTATTTATGCGCCAGATACAATAGGCCATCCAGGTTATAGTGACGAAACACGTATTTCTGCAAAAGATCATAGTTTTGCCAACTGGATATCCGATATAATGGATTGGTTTCAATTGGAAAAGAGTGCATTCATTGGTCCATCCTATGGTGCAGGTATTATTCTTAGGTTGGCTACTTTCCAGCCAGAAAGAATAGCTTGTGCCGTTCTTATTAATCCCTCTGGTATTCAACTTGGTTCAAAAAAAGATATGCTACGCCATGTAATACTTCCTTTAGTCTCTTATCATCGTAATCGTAGTGAAGCTAGCTTAACTACAATTACAAATGCATTATCTGCTGGAGTAATGACGGATCAGGATCGCCAATTGATAGGAAATATATTTTCGCACGTAAAATTGGAAAAGAATATGCCAAAATTAACAACAAGGAAGGAGTTAAGAAACTATCACTCCCCTACAATGGTTATCACAGGAGAAAGAGATATCTTTTTTCCAAATCGACGAGTAATGAAGTATGCTCAACAGATTATTCCAAACCTTATTAGCTACCATACCTTTGATATGGGGCATTTTCCATCAACAAGTAATCTTGAACAAATACAAACAGAGATTTATACATTTTTACAAGAGCAGTATTAATGTTATCTCTAAGATTTGAACGAAATTGGTTACAGCCTCTAGTAAGTGTTTAGTTTACAGGAGGCTGAACCCTTACAAGTGGGAAAAAATAGTTTAAGAAGATACCTAACTTTTGTAATTAATTATTGCTACTAAAAGAATAATAATCCAATAGAAATAGGTATGAAACTATATAATAATAGGATGACACAAAATCCCATTATATCTTTAACTTTTAATCCAGCGATAGCTAAAAGAGGTAATGCCCAGAATGGTTGGATCATGTTCGTCCATGCATCCCCCCATGCAACAGCCATCGCTGTTTTTGCTGTATCTACACCTAAGTCCAAAGCTGCTGGAATCATAATTGGACCTTGAACGGCCCATTGCCCGCCACCAGATGGTACGAAAAAATTAATAATGCCGGCACTAAGAAATGTAAACAGTGGAAAGGTAAACGCATTGGACATCTCAACAAACCATAGAGACATTTGCTCGGATAGACCAGAAGCAACCATCATTCCCATGATCCCTGCATAAAAAGGGAATTGCACAACAATACCACCGACGTTTTTAACAGCATGTGTTGCACTATTTAAAAAACGTCTTGGGGTGCCATGTAAGATAACTCCTAAGAAAAGCATAATAAAGTTAACAATATTGATATTTAAATCGAATCCATTATTTATAAAAAAATAAATAACATATGTTAACCCCATGATGCCAATCAGGAAAGCTATCGTTTTGCTATTTTCTAAACGGCCGGCAGGACTTTTACCTTCAACGGAATCTTTCTCGCTATTTTCGTCTGTGTTATCTGTTTGCCACTCGGTTGCGTCAGAATGAATTAGTGGATCTCGTGCTTTCATTAAAAAGCGATTGACAAAAGGTAAGGTAAATAATAGAAAACCAGCTATAAATAAATTAAAACCACTAAATAACGTTTCTGAAACAGGTACTATACCAATCGTATCTTCTAAGAAGTGGTCTGGTGTGGCAATTAATAATGGAATAGAAGCAGATAAGCCTCCGTGCCACAGAAGAAATCCACTATAGGCACTTGCCATTAATACACGATAATCAACCGTTGGTACACGTTTCGCTACATGAATGGCAAAAAGAGCTCCAACTACAAGCCCGAACCCATAATTGATTAAACATGCCAAGGAAGCGATAAATGTGACTAATAGTATGGCCTGTGAAGGCGTATTTGCTAGATTACTAATCTTTTTTAACACAACTTTGATTAGTGGTGTATTTGCTAATATGTATCCAGTTACAACAATTAAGGACATTTGCATTGCAAATGCAAGTAAATCCCAAAACCCTGTCCCCCAATAATCAATCATTTGCATTGGAGAACTGTTAGTAAAGATAATTCCTAAAAGAAATACAGTGAATGTAAGTAGGATGGCAAATAAAAACGCATCAGGTAAAAAACGTTGTACCATTCGCTCACAAAATGCAGTGAAAGCCTTCATTCCTTTTCCTCCTTAAATTTTGTGAAATACTTAGCTTTCTCTTGAAAAGAAACCATAAACTTCAGCGTCACTCTATTATAATCATATGCTTCAGCTATAAAAATAGAAAAAATAAAAAAAACGTTTAAACATTGAAAGAATATGCCGATATAAGTAATGTAATCATAGAGATTAATGGTTACAGCCTTAACGTTAAGGACAGCGCAGTGAATCTACTAATACTTGGTAATAACTCTATATGAGTTGTTATAGATGTGAGACATAAGGATGTGGCTCGCAAAAAATATACTTACATGGAGGTAAGGAAAAAATGATTATTAATCACAACATTGCGGCGCTAAACACGCACCGCCAACTATCAGGTAACAACAACGCAGTACAAAGCTCATTGGAGAAGCTCTCTTCAGGCTTGAAAATTAACAAAGCTGGAGACGATGCTGCAGGTCTCGCAATCTCTGAAAAAATGCGTGGCCAAATTCGTGGGCTAGAAATGGCTCAAAAGAACTCACAAGATGGGATTTCTTTAATTCAAACTGCAGAAGGCGCACTAAATGAAACTCATTCCATTCTACAACGTATGCGTGAATTGACAGTGCAAGCGTCAAGTACAGGTACTCAAGAGCCAGAAGATTTACAAGCAATCCAGGATGAAATTGATTCTTTAATTCAAGAATTAGGTGGTCAGTCTGGAAGTAAAGGTATCTCTGATCGTACAGAATTTAATGGAAAAACATTGCTTGACGGTAGCCGTACAGGTAGTGGTCAGTTAACTTTCCAAATTGGTGCTAATCAAGGACAGCAATTATCTATCGAAATCGGCGATATGAGCGCTAGTGGTTTAGGTGTTGCAGATGTTTCTGTAGTAGATGGTAGTGGTAACGCTCTAACTACTTCTGGTTACGATACACTACTAGACAACATAGACAAAGCTGTAAACACTGTTTCAACTCAACGTTCAGCATTAGGTGCAGTACAAAATCGTCTTGAGCATACTATTAACAATCTTGGGGCTTCTGCTGAGAACTTAACTGCAGCTGAATCACGTATTCGTGATGTTGACATGGCTAAAGAAATGATGTCATTCACTAAGAATAACATCCTTACTCAAGCTGCGCAAAGCATGCTTGCTCAAGCTAACCAACAACCACAAGGTGTGCTACAACTTCTAAGATAAGTTACATTCAATGATGAGCTGTACGTTAAACCGACTTCATGATATGAGGTCGGTTTTTATTTTAAGTTAAGAAAGTATAAAATCAGTGCAATGACTGCGTTAAGCCAAGTAGTTATTTTGAAATGTTTGAT
>NZ_CANMAB010000141.1:0-7572 GCF_947495635.1 uncultured Virgibacillus sp.
CAGTAGCTATTATTCCATAATAGCTACTAGAGGAAGCGTAAATCTGAGCATGTAGTGATAAGGAATGAGCGAATTTTACTCAGTTTTTCTTATGATATCGGTTGTTTCAAGGGCAAAGACCATGGAAGAGCTACGCCATGCCTATGAAATTAGAAGTATGTTGCATCGGTTCGTGATGATAGGCGGTACGCTTTTGTTAATAACAGGCCTCGTAATGGGAGTAATTAGGCCATATTTATTTTCGCAAGGCTGGTACGTGTTGATCCTTGTTCTTTTTATAGTTGGATTAGCATTTGGATCGCTTGTATTATCTCCTCGCTCTAAACCAATTAAAGCATTGCTAGATACATATGTGGGTGTAGCTATACCGCCTGTGTATCTAGAGCTATCGAGAAAGTTATTTTTCTTTGAAAGAATCGAAAATATCTTTTTCTACTAATCATTGTCCTGATGATTGTAAAACCATTCTAAATCGAACATGGCAACATCAGCTCGGAGAGAGAAACGAATCTTTCTTCTAGAAGAAAAGGATATTTGCTTTCTATGGCAACATTTCAGCTTCCTCAGGAGTAAAACCTGCTCGTTGTGCGAGCTAACGCTGTTGCTGTAACTGGTTTAAGTCGACAGTTCATTTTATCCCACATATAACAGGAAGCAAGACCCCCACTGATTGAAGTTTCAATGTATAGGTGGCTTAACAAGCTTTGATAGGAAAATAATGAAAAAGGCTGAAAATCGTAAAGACCGGGTGAAGCAGGTGTTAAGATATGTTTAAGAATTGAAAAAAAGGGAAATATCTATTGCAAAGTGTAGGTAATTTATGCTATATTCAATAAAATTTATCCTGCATGCTTATTTATAAAAGGTGGGGATAGATTCAAATAAATTTAGAAAGGAGAATGATCTAATGAGAAATGTCACATTAGAAGATGTATTTACACACCCCGTAACACAAAGATATTTAAAACGATCAGGTATCGCTCATGCTATTTCCGTAGCGGAATATGCATTTATGCTTGCTAAAAAACATGATGTAAATCCTGATCACGCAACAAAAGCGGCATTACTACATGATATTGGTCATTACACGTGGTATCGTGAGGGGAAATGGGATTATGAGCTTTATAAGGAAAATGATATTCATGCTATCAAAGGTGCAAGTCGTGCGCATAAGCTTTTAATTCGAATTGGAGAAGATCGCCAAGCAGCAAAAGAGATTGCTGTAGCTATATTACTTCATACGGATTCGTATCTTCCTAAAGGGGAATTGCAATTAAAACCACTACAGCAAGTAGTGAACATGGCTGATGAAGCAGATGAAGAAATTGGTGGTAATCATCACTATAAGGTGATAGAGGACCACGTTGCATTAGAACGTATCCGTGTTTTAGATATGCAAATAGATGAATATATAAATAAAAACCAGACAAAAGAAATTGTCTGATTTTCTCTTTAATTCCTCATTATAATCTTCGTGCAATCCTTCCTTGGGAGTCCTTCTTTCCCCTGCAACCTTGATTAATTCGATAAATATTCCTCTAAAGTTAAGTCATTATTCATTATGTCTTCGGCTGCTTTTTTGCCTACATAACGAATGTGCCATGGCTCGTATTGGTAGTGAGTTATTGCTTCTTTACCTTCTGGATAACGAATAATAAACCCAAAGTCAGCAGCATGTTCTTTTAGCCACTTGCCTTCATCTGTTTCTCCGAATTCGATGATCAATTGATAGTTTACATCAGGACTTGTTACATCCATTGTTAAACCAGTTTGATGTTCACTTTCCCCAGGACGAGCACTGAAATTATTAGCAGCTTCTTCACCATGTTCATTCACATTTGCTGTAAAAATCGACACTTGTCTATCATAGGAACGATATCCTGATTGGGCAAATAAATCAAGTCCTGCTTTATCAGCAGCGTGGAATAGCTTCTCTAAAGAAGATGCAGCAATTTCACGCATCTGCTTCTTGGGTAGGTCTTCTGTAAATGGGAATCGAACATCCGGAATCACGAGATCTTCAGGTATATAATCTTCGGGGAGGGCATGTTCTTTATTTACTAATGCCAGTTGTTCATAAGGATTAGCTAATATTTCTGAACCATGCTTTGTTGCTGCAGGCTCTGCTTTAAATGGCAACCCTTCTCCCGGAACATATTCCTTCGAATCTTGCAGAAGCGAATGAACAACTTCAGCTGTATCCTCTGAATAAATACCAGTTATAGGTAATGATTCATGCTGTAATTGGATATCTGTAATTGCCCATATCGTAGATTCATCAAATTTTCCAGTATTTTTAATATCATAGCCGATGGCACTTAAGACTTGTTGTAAAGCTTTAACAGACTCACCGCTGTCTTTCTTTTGCATTTCAGTTTTTGGAACCTGTGAAGTTCCACTATCGGATTTTTTCGGTTGCTCCTTAGCCTGTGTCGCTGTATCTTCTTCATTTGATTTCTCTTTGTCATCATTAGTACATGCTGTAATTACTAACGATATAATTAGCAGTGCACTAATAATTATAAATGTCTTTCGTTTCATGATGCTTTTCTCTCCCTGCGTGATAGTTTACTGCTTGTTCTAAAACAAGGCAATAGCCTTGAGGTTGTCTCATAAGGATGGCCTATAGATTAATTACAATAACGCTTTTTATACCGATGGCGAAAGGAATTATTCCATTTTCATATTGTACAACTTTGCAATTTAACTAACCTATATTTTCTCATAAATGATAAGAAATCGCCAATACAAATAATAATATATTCATAGAATGCAAATAGGCACAATATACAACAGACTTTCATATAAATACATGAGGTGAAGAGGAAAGCGAGCGTACTATCATGAAAGATCTACTTGTTTCAGCAGCAACAAGATATTATTTATATACCATGATCTTATTTTGGTGTGCACTGATCGTCGTTTCTAGTGTGTATGTCAGTACCCCATTATCGCATACATTATCCATGTATTTTCATGTTTCATTAAGTGAGGCAGCGTGGATAAGTAGTAGTTTTTCCATGTTTTATGCAATCGGCTTCTTGTTTTTTACACCTTTTACGAATCGAATTGGTGAAAAACAAATGATTGTCTTTGGTTTAGTTATGCTTACAATATGTACAGTATCGATTGGTTATAGCGATAACTTTCAAACACTCTTAGTTCTTAGAGCTTTACAGGGATTCTTTGCAGCTACGTTTGCGCCAACAGCACTTTCTTATGTATTTGAAGTTTTTCCACCAAGCAAACGGATAATGGTTATTGGTTATATTAGTTTTGGATATGTACTAGCTGGAATTATTGGACAATCGTTATCTGATGTTATTAATCAAACGCTTGATTGGCATGCTGTATTCTATTTTTTTGCTTGTATTTATGGTCTAAGTGCAATACTGGTAGCTTGGTTACTGCCTGCAACTTCTCCATCCAAAAGAGACGGTATGATGAAGAAATATATCGAGCAGCTATCACGTATTTTTAGGCGGAAGCAATTATTATATTGTTACTTGATAACAATTATGCTGCTACTAACATTTCTGGGTATGTATACCGTATTAGGAGACTATTTACGGTCCTCTCCTTATCATCTCACTACTCAGGAGGTATTTTATGTGCGGGTACTTGGTGTGATTGGTATGCTATGCTCTCCATTTGCTGTTAAGGCTGTAAAAATTATTGGGGAACTAGCTATGTTACGCTGTAGCTTAGCAATGGCCAGCTCGGGATTACTGTTGTTGTCTCTTAGTAACCATTTGATAGTAACTATATTAACAAGTATCTGGTATGTTGCTGGAATATCTTTTACCTTCCCTATAATTATGACGATTATCGGGAACCTTGGTGGGAAGGAACGTGCAGCTGCTTCTTCGATGTATGCTTTTATCTTATTTGTAGGTGCTTCGCTAGGTCCTATCATTTCACTAAAGTTATTAGAGATAGGCGGATATATACTTACATTCCTTATACTGTCGTGCTGCTTACTTATTGCATTAGGTGCGGGATTTTTATTGAAAATATCAAGACCAAAAGCGTAAGCACCCGATTAGAAACGTAGCGACTGTCAACGGAGATAAAGGAAGCATGGGCTAATTTTATAATTTCCTAGACTATAAAAAAAGCCAGTTACCATGTAATGGACCTGGCTAATTATCGCTATCGTTTAACGTTGTTCGAAAAGTTTACAGATTTCAATAATCGTTTTTGTTGATTGAACCATATTATCCACTGAAACATATTCAAATTTCCCATGGAAATTCTCTCCTCCAGTAAAGATATTTGGTGTAGGTAAACCCATGTAGGATAGCTGAGATCCATCGGTACCTCCACGGATTGGTTCCACAATTGGTTTAATGTTAAGGTTTTCCATTGCCTGATAGGCAATATCAACAATCTCTTTGACAGGTTCAATTTTTTCTCGCATATTATAATATTGGTCTTCCATCTCTATAGTAATGCATGCTTGACCATATTTTTTCTTCATTTCCTTCGTGAACGTTCTGACCATATCTTTTCTTTGTTGAAATTTTTCTTTATCAAAATCACGTATAATATAAGTTACTTCTGCTGCTTCAACATCACCATTGACTGCAATGAGATGAAAGAAGCCTTCATAGTTTTCGGTGTGTTCAGGTGCCTCTGCCTCTGGGAACTTACTTATAAATTCAGCGGCCATTTTTCCGGCGTTTTTCATTTTATCTTTAGCTGTTCCTGGATGAACACTATTGCCTTTGAAGGTAATTCGTGCTTCAGCAGCATGAAAGCTTTCATATTGTAATTCGCCTAAAGGACCACCATCTATCGTATAGGCATAGGTTGCGTCAAATCGTTCAACATCGAATTTTTCTGGTCCCTTGCCAATCTCTTCATCAGGAGTAAACCCTACACGGATTCTACCGTGTTTGATTTCAGGATGTTGAATCAGATAATCCATCGCAGTCATAATTTCTGCAATTCCTGCTTTATTATCAGCACCTAATAACGTAGTACCGTCTGTCGTAATGATAGTATGTCCCTTGTAGTTAGGAAGCTCAGGGAAATCTTTTGCAGATAATACAATATCTAGTTCTGGATTTAATAAAATGTCTTTACCATCAAAGGATTCAATTACTTGTGGGTTCACATTTTTTCCAGTGAAGTCAGTAGCAGTATCTATATGTGCTAGGAAGCCAATCGTAGGAATATCTTTATCAGTGTTTGCTGGTAATGTAGCCATTACATATCCGAAATCATCAACCATTACGTCAACCATTCCGATCTGTCTAAGCTCTTCGACTAATTGTTTTGCAAGTACCAACTGTCCTGGAGTAGAAGGTGTTTGACCCGTCCCCGCTTTAGATTGTGTATCCATTTTTACATAGGTTGTAAAACGTTGTATTAACTCTTCCTTCATCTCGAATTTTCATCTCCTATTTAACAAGATAACCAAAGCTAATGTCGAAATATGGTTGTTTCTAATTAGTGTTCTTATTATTATAGCTTATTCATTAATTTTTTCTAAATAAAAACTTTTTTGATTATGTGCTAAAGGAGAGTATATCACCGTTAGAAAGGGATATGGACGATAGTTGCTTTACGGAAATAATGGGTAGGAATACAAAGTAAGATCGTTTAAAATAAAAATAATACGTGGTAATTTATCCCGCATATAACTGGCAGTAAGCTCCCACTTCAAGCAATAAGGTGAAGCCAATATGGATAAGTGGGGCTCAACTGCCAGTAAATGTCCGATTGGTTCGGGGCTACATGGAAGTAGGTCACAAAGGCGTTGCCACAGGACGTGGCGAATGAAGCCTTTGTACGCATTTGTTTTAGTAAAAACGGATGGAAGTTTCACTTTATTCTATGCTTACAATTAAAATACATCTTATTTCAGAATGGAGGGTCTAGAGTTGTCTTATGTAATCAGTATCCAGCGTTTGAAACATCGTTTGAATAATAGTCAGGATAATACCGTAATTATTGACACACGTTTTGATCTAATGAATTCGGATGCAGGTAGAAAAGCTTACTTAACTGATCATATTCCTGAAGCAGTGTATATGGATTTGGAGAAGGATCTATCTGGAAAAAAACAAAAGCATGGTGGAAATCATCCGCTGCCAGATGTTGAGATGTTGTCAGCTAAAATTGGGAAAATTGGTATCGATCATACGACGACAGTTATTATTTATGATCAGAAAAATGATATGTTTGCTGCTAGAGCATGGTGGTTATTTCATTATTTGGGACATGAAAAAGTGTATGTGTTAGATGGTGGTTATGAGCGATGGAAGGAAGAAGGAAATGAGACGACAGATGTTATCCCTCAGTTAACGGAAAAACAGTTTATCCCTAACATTCGATCTGACCAAACAGTTGATATGGAAACGGTGAAAGAAAAAGTGATGAGTAAATCAGCCGTGCTTATCGACTCACGTTCTAAAGATCGTTATTTAGGTGATAGTGAACCTCTCTATGCAAGAGCAGGGCATATTCCTGGAGCAGAGAACTATTTTTGGAAGGATGTGCTTTCGGCAGATGGAAAATGGAAAAATAAAGAAAGCTTAGAAAAGCAATTTGCCAATATAGCAAAGGACGAAGAAGTAATAGTTTCTTGTGGGTCGGGAGTATCCGCTTGTCCAAACATACTTGCCTTGAAATCGCTTGGTTATAAAAATGTAAAATTGTATCCAGGAAGCTTCAGTGATTGGATATCATATGAAAAAAATGAAGTTGCGATAGGAGAAGAATCATGAACAAATGTCGTTGTGAATGGGTAACCGATGATGATATATATATCCACTATCATGATAATGAATGGGGCAAGCCAGTATATGATGATAAAAAATTATTTGAGATGCTTAGTTTAGAGGGGGCACAGGCTGGCTTAAGTTGGATAACTATATTAAAAAGGCGTGAAAATTACTTGGCAGCATTCGATGAGTTTGATCCTGTCAAAGTAAGTGCGTATAATGAATCGAAAATAAATGATTTAATAGAGAATGAAGGCATTATTAGGAATAAGCGAAAAGTTAATTCGGTTGTAACAAATGCCCAAGCTTTTCTTGAAGTGCAAAAAGAGTTTGGAAGTTTTAGTAACTATATTTGGTCATTTGTTCAAGGTGAGCCTTTAATAAATAACTGGAAAGAACATAAAGATGTTCCTGCTACTACGAGGGAATCGGAACAAATGAGTAAAGACTTAAAACGTCGTGGCTTCAGCTTTGTAGGTCCAACTATTTGTTATGCCTTCATGCAAGCAACTGGGATGGTAAATGATCATACGAAGGATTGCTTTCTTTATCAAGGGAAGTAAATAAAATGCAACAAAAAATCGCTTCAACCTTTACTGAAGCGATTTTTTATAGTTTTAGCGTGTTGAGCCGTGTCCAGTTCCAGCACCCAGAAACTAGGCGACTTCACGAATCGCCCTAAGCTAAGTCATCATCGGCTCGCAAGCTCACCGTGATTCCTTTCTCTCGCTCTAGTCGCTATGTTTCTAATCGGGCGCTTGCGCTTTGTTCTAAGTTAAGAAAGTATAAAATCAGTGCAATGACTGCGTTAAGCCAAGTAGTTATTTTGAAATGTTTGATG
>NZ_CANMAB010000142.1:0-7440 GCF_947495635.1 uncultured Virgibacillus sp.
AATAGCGAAGGCCGGCTACTTCAACTCCTGTGGGAAATGTTTGACCTGAAGATCCACTTTTTTGAGCGGGTTTTGCTCAGTTTTTCTAATAGAAGTATTCGGCCATTTTGCGTATTTATCAAATGAATTTTGCTAGTTGGCTATTGTACGTCATTCATCTATCTATTTTTCATGAAGGATGTAACAAAGCTGTTTTACAATGTTTACAATATGGTTAGGAGGAGGTGCTGAGTTGATGAGTAATGAATGGAAAGCAACATTTGGGTCGTGGGTACAAGCGATTGGAACAACCTTATCAGCAATAGGCTCAACCCCCTCTATAAATATACCAGCTCCCTTGGCGAAGGAACTGAATTTAGTTGGAAATGTAATGCAAGCAACTGGAAATTCTTTAGTGGCAGATAGTATTGATCACTTTACACTTAATAAACTAGGCAATGAGATTCAAGCAATTGGTAACTCAACAGTTATTACTGGAATTGTTATTGATTTTAATGAAAAAATAAAGAATGATTTAAATATCAAAGGTAATTTACTTCAAGCTTTAGGTGGTGGAGTAGCACTAGCGGACGCTCTAGGACATGAGCCAAATGAAAATGAACTTAGTAATATTTATGGTAATTTACTTCAAGCTATCGGTAATTCGCTACAAGCTCTATCGGGAAGAACTGGCGATGACGCGCAAGAAGTAAATGCTATTGGAAGTTGGATTCAAGCAATCGGGTCGGTGATTTCGGCATTAGGGCAGACCAAATAGCGAAAACAAGATTGACATCTTCCCAACATAAACAAGGGGTATAATAGAATAGGAAATTTTGAGTATCAGTGCTACGCCGAGACAAAGCAGAGAATTCACAGATCAGGTTTAGTCATTTGGAAATTGATATTCCATCAAGTGAATCTATCGGTAGAAATAATTTGTTAACTCCTAAAGGTTTATTAGTGCATCATTCATGGATGATGTGCTTGTTGAGATAATCGCAGCGCCATAAGCGACATATCTCCCGCATTTAACTGGCAGTAAGCCCCTCACATCAAGCAATAAAGCGAAACTAATATGGGTAAATGGAGGATCAACTGCCAGTAAATGTCCGATTGGTTCTAGGCCTTTAGGTCATATCATTGTGGTACTACCAATCCGTGGGGAAAACAAAACCCCCGCGGATTGAAGTTTTACTTTATATAAATCTTGGCCTCTTCGTACATACTAAGGATTATGAAGGATAGGGGGATTAGATGAAACAGCCTGCAATGTTTTTAGATCGTGATGGAGTTATCAATGAAGTATTAACAGAACGTGTGAAATTTGTAAATCAGCCAGAGGATTTTTACCTGCTTGATGGTGTAGGAGAGGCTATCAACTTATTCAATCATTTAGGGTATAAAGTTTTTGTAGTTACGAATCAAGGTGGAATTGGACTTGGTTATATGAACGAAGCAGCATTACATCAAGTACACCAAAGAATGAAGGAAGAAATAGCTGAATTTCATGGAGTCATTGATGATATTGCCTATTGTCCTCATAAACCGCATGCTAACTGTGCATGCCGTAAACCTCAACCGCAAATGATTTACGATTTAGCCAGGAAGCATGCGATTGATCTTCGTCATAGTTATATGGTGGGAGATAGAGAAATGGATATAGAGGCTGGAAAAAAGGCAGGAGTAAATACAATACTCGTTGGAGATCGTCGACATGCACAACAGCCTACTGCTGACCTTGAGTTTAAAGATTTATGGCATGTAGCTCATTATTTTAAATGGAATACGAACACTTAAACAAGCCTCTTTAGAGAAGGATTCTCTGTGGGAATAGCGAATCTAATGAATCCTTACTGAGGAGGTAGCTTATGTAATATAATGTCATTATTGTTGGAGTAGGACTAGCGAGAATTGTTACTGCAAGTGAGGTTGCGTGGAGGGAGACGCATGTTGTTATTAGACCAAGAACCGGAGCAATCTTTTGGGTAAGCATGGTAGTCATTTGATGGTCTGTTTTTAGTTAGTTAATTCACCAGAGCAATTGCAGTTCGGCTATATATACTGAGTAGAAAAACATTAGGTGGATTACAAACAGATCTATTCGGACATGTATTGGACGTTTCAGGTGAATGTATACAGGACTTATATGCAGTTAGAGAAGTAACGGTTTTGGTGGTGGAGGTATGCATGATTACCATTCTTTGAAAGATCCGTTTGTTGGGGGGCGCTTATTCACTGATAAGAGAGAAGGTGAAGCGTTAATCAACGAATTATGAAGTTGTAACATAGCAGATATGATATTTGTCATGTACGCTCCTTGATATTTATGTCTTCTTATCATTAGGTAAAACCTTTACGATGATAGGAAAAGATAGTAACTAGGAGGAAAACATGAGTAGACAGAAACAAACTCAATTAAGAAAAAGTGTTGCAGTTTTTGCAAATTCGGATGTAAGGCGAAGTGTCATCCAACTCGTTAATACGATTCTTCCATTTTTAGTTCTCTGGTTTCTTGCTTATCAAAGTCTGTCCATTTCTATTTGGCTTACGCTTGGACTGGCAGTTGTGGCATCAGGGTTTGTTATTCGGATATTTATTATTTTCCATGATTGCACACATAGTTCTTTTTTCAAGAGCCCAAAAGCAAATCGAATGGTGGGTACACTCACAGGAATTATTACATTGTTTGCCTTTGAAAAGTGGAAACGAAGTCATGCGATACATCATGCGACGAGTAGCAATCTAGATAAACGTGGTACAGGTGATGTATGGGTAATGACAGTTAACGAATATAAGGAAGCATCTTTTTGGAGAAGACTCGCCTATCGTCTTTATCGAAATCCCATAATTATGTTTGGATTAGGACCATTATATCTTTTTTTACTATCGAATCGGTTTAACAGAAAAGGTGCAAGACGTAAGGAACGTTTAAATACGTATTTCATTAATTTGTCCATCGTAGTCATCTATGCCTCACTAATTTGGATAGTTGGATGGCAAGCCTTTCTCATTATTCAATTACCAATTCTTTTCTTATCCGGCTCGCTAGGTATCTGGCTCTTTTATGTACAACATCAATTTGAAGATTCCTATTTTGAAAACGAAGCAGAATGGGATTACGTAAAAGCTGCTGTGGATGGAAGTTCATATTATAAGCTGCCAAAAATAATACAATGGGTGACGGGAAATATTGGCTATCACCATGTACATCATTTGAGTCCAAAAGTTCCTAATTACCACTTAGAAGATGCTCATGAATCAACACCACCTCTGCAAAAAGCAACAACGATTACATTGTTAACTAGTTTGCAATCCATTCGATTCCGTCTGTATGATGAAGCTTCACGAACATTTATCAGCTTTAAAGAATTGAAGACATTGCAGAAAAACACGAATGTGAATATTTCTATGAAAACAAGTGTTCAAGAGAAATAATTGTAACATTCGCCAGTAATGAAAAAAGAAGATAAAGAAACTCCGAACTATAATCCTAGTGTATAGAAGTTATATCCGGATAGTAGTTCGGTATTTTTTTGAAATGGTGTTGAATCCTATCGAAAGGAATGAGTTGGCACGAAAATATTGCTATACTTAATACATCAGCTTAAGGAGGGCAAACAATGCAAAATTGGTATCATATATTCCCAAAAAATACAGGATTAAGTGCATTTGCATGGGTTGTTTTTTGTTTATTGCCCTTTTATTTTATTATTCGTTCTTCATCACTTTTGGAAGTTGGTATAGGTATTGTATTAATTGTGTGCTTCTTTACCACCTATCGGCTTTCTTTTATAAAAAAAGGCTGGACGGTTTATTTTTCCGTTAGTATCCAAATGGCGATAAGTATTGGGATGACTTTATATTTTGGGTATGTTTATTTTTCGTTGTTTCTAGCATTTTTTATTGGTAATTTGGAAAGTAAAAATGGATTTATCACATTATATGTTATTCATTTAGTTTCAACTATATCGGCAGTTAGTCTTGGTTTTTATATACAAAGTACCCTCTTTTTATCACAGCTGCCGTTTATTGCGATAACCGTTTTTGGTGTCATCCTTTTACCTTTTACACTTTATAATCGGAATAAACAGGATAAATTAGAGCACCAGTTAGAGGATGCAAATCGGAAAATTTCACAATTGATGGTTATAAAAGAGCGTCAGCGAATTGCAAGGGATTTGCATGATACCTTAGGACAAAAGCTATCGCTTATTGGTTTGAAAAGTGATCTAGCAGGTAAGCTAGTTACGATTGATCCACAATCGGCTAAAAATGAATTGCAGGATATTAATCAAACAGCTAGGACAGCGTTAAAAGAAGTAAGAGACTTGGTTTCGGAAATGAAAAGAGTCAAGTTAAAAGAAGAAATTATTCATGCTCGACAGATGATGGATGCTGCACAAATGCAGTTACATACAGACATCAATGCTGACTTTATAAAAACTCCCATTTTAGTAGAGAATGTATTGAGTATGTGCTTGAAAGAAGCTGTCACCAATGTGGTAAAGCATAGTTATGCTACCGATTGTTATATTAATGTACATCAAACAGCGAGTGCGTGGATGATGGAGATTAAAGATAATGGAGTAGGTAATGCAAAGATGTTGCAAGATAATGAAGGGAATGGGCTTCGTGGTATAAAAGAACGTTTAGAATTTGTAAATGGGAACCTGGAAATTACAGGCACAAAAGGGACTGTATTAACTATTCGTATCCCAAATGTCATCAAACAATCAGAAACGGGAGAGGAGAAGGTAGAATGATACGAATTGTTCTGGCTGAAG
Organism: uncultured Virgibacillus sp.; assembly: GCF_947495635.1. Classification (NCBI taxonomy): domain Bacteria; kingdom Bacillati; phylum Bacillota; class Bacilli; order Caryophanales; family Bacillaceae; genus Virgibacillus; species uncultured Virgibacillus sp. The sequence goes on from NZ_CANMAB010000142.1 coordinate 4,767, forward strand.
ATCAAACGATGTTATTAGGTGCATTAGGTGCATTACTAAATTTAGAAGAGGACATAGAAATTGTTGGTAAGGCAAGTAATGGAGAAGAAGCAGTTCGATTAGTTAAGGAGCAACAGCCAGATATATGTATGATGGATATTGAAATGCCAATAAAAAGTGGTTTGGATGCTGCTGAGGAATTAAAAGATAATAATTGCAAGGTAATCATCTTAACAACCTTTGCTAGAACTGGTTATTTTGAACGTGCTAGAAACGCTAAGGTAAGTGGGTACTTATTAAAAGATAGTCCCAGTGAGGAATTAGCCAATTCTATACGAGTTATCGTAAGTGGGCGTAAGGTCTATTCCCCAGAGCTTATTGATTTGGCTTATAAGAATGAAAATCCATTAACAGAACGTGAGGAACAAGTTATACGCCTATTAGCGGTAGGGAAAAATACCAAAGAGATTGCTAAGGAATTATATATTACCACAGGTACCGTTCGGAATTATATTTCCGTAATATTGGACAAATTAGAAGTTGGAAATCGGATCGAGGCAATTGCAAAGTTGAAGGATTCGGGATGGATTGAGTAAGGTCTGATTTGATGAAAAAACCTCCCTAAGTAAGGGAGGTGGTAACTGACTTAAGCTAGACGCTCAATTCTTTCATCTAAATTTGGATGGGTTGAAAAGATAGAAGATTTTTTAGCCCCGTTTATTTTTAGAGTAGAAATCGAAGTTTCGTCACCTCGAACACGGTTTGTATACATACGTAAACATTCGAGAGCATGTCTCATTTTATCTTTACCAGCCAGGTCTGCACCACCTCTGTCAGCATGAAATTCCCTGTGTCTTGAATATGCAAATACAACGAGACTTCCTAGGACAGAGAAGACAATCTGGAAGAGGATAATCGCGATGAAATGGACGATTGGTGCTAATTCCTCTTTAACAAAACGAGAGAAAATAAAAGCCGCAATTCGAGCTAAGAACACAACAAAGGTATTCACGATACCTTGTAAGAGTGTCATCGTTACCATATCTCCATTGGCAACGTGAGCTACCTCGTGGGCAATAACACCCTCAACAGCATCATCATCCATTTCCTGTAATAAACCAGTAGATACTGCTACTAAGGAGCGTTTTTTCGATGGTCCAGTAGCAAATGCATTGACTTCACGTGAATCGTAAATGCCGACTTCCGGCATATGCATTAATCCGGCAGCTCGAGATAAGCGATGTACTTTCTCTACTACTGCTCTTTCATATTCTGACATTGGTTTATCAGGATTAATGACGCGGACACCCATCATTCGTTTTGCCATCCAACGTGAGATAGCTAATGAAATGAATGATCCTGTAAAACCAATAATCGCACTAAAAATTAATAATGTGCCTAAATGAAGTGTTCCGTCCGCCTGAATATAGTTCCATGTACCAGGAATGAGCGTAAAAATAATCGTGATTGTTGCTAGAACTAAAATGTTCGTTAACAAAAAGTAAAATATTCGTTTTCCCACATTCTCACCCTTTACCTATAATCTGTATCTGTGGATCATTCACATTCATTATATTATGTAGCCCGTCGCCTTACAACAAATTTTATAGATGTATTTTTGGAAGGTTTAGGATAGGCGATAGATCCTTGTAAAAACCCAATATTTAATTATAGTTACTTTTTATAATAAAATTACTTGACATAAGTTTATGGTTATTTTACTATAGTTACATAAAGTAATTAACTTTTTAATGAATAGCCAGAATTAATTCTTTTGGTTGGTTTGTAATAACGATTACTTTATCGAATAAATCAGAACAGCAAGGAGATATTAAGGAATATGAAATTTCTTGATAAAATAGCTGAAAAACTTTTTACAAAGGAGCGTAATTCGATGAGCAATGTAAAATTAGCTGTAATCTACTATAGTTCTACAGGAACGAACTACGAGTTAGCTAAATGGGCTGAGGAAGCTGGGAAAGAATCAGGAGCTGAAGTAAGGTTGGTGAAAGTTCCTGAACTTGCACCAGAAGCTGCAATTGAGTCAAACCCTGCTTGGAAAGCTCACTATGATGCAACAAAAGATGTAAAAGAAGCTACATCCGATGATATTGAATGGGCTGATGCAATCATTTTCTCAACCCCTACTCGATTTGGTAACGTGGCTTCACAGATGAAACAATTTATAGATATGCAGGGTGGTCTTTGGGGAGCAGGTAAAACGGTTAACAAAGTAGTAAGTGCGATGTCATCTGCCAGCAATCCGCATGGTGGTCAAGAAGCTACCATTTTATCACTGTACACATCGATGATGCACTGGGGAGCTATAATTGTACCTCCAGGATATAGTGACCAAGTAATCTTTGGAGCTGGTGGAAATCCATATGGTACAAGTGTAACCCAAGGACAAGACGGAAAAATGGTAGAGGATGTAGAAGCTGCTGTTAAGCATCAAGCAAAACGTACAGTTGAAGTAGCTGAAAAAGTTAAATAGTTTGGAGAATAGTATAAGCTGGTCAAATCTTTGATGATTTGACCAGCTTTTTTAGATGCGCCAGGCATGGCGACTATCTAGGGTGTGAGAGGGGCGAGAAGCTCTTAGCTTCTCCCTTTACTCGTAAGTTAAGAAAGTATAAAATCAGTGCAATGACTGCGTTAAGCGAAGTAGTTATTTTGAAATGTTTGATGTATATTG
>NZ_CANMAB010000143.1:0-7427 GCF_947495635.1 uncultured Virgibacillus sp.
CAATATACATCAAACATTTCAAAATAACTACTTGGCTTAACGCAGTCATTGCACTGATTTTATACTTTCTTAACTTTAAACAAAAAATACTTTCCTTTGCATTACTTATTCATGCAAAGGAAAGTATTTATAATGTTAACTTAAAGTTTAATTCTCTTACTATACCTATCTACTAGCTTTTGATTATGTTCATCTGCTCCTTCAATATTCCCACTCAGAAAGACTGGAGGACTATAGTTATTCTCAGCCATCACTTTAACAGCTTGAGCAAAGATTGCATTCAAAATAGCGGAGCCAATTACGGTTGAACTTGGTGAAAAATTTACCTTTACCTTATCATGAGATAACAGCGCATCTCCAATAGGTGCATGATTATCGATGACAATATCTACAGCATCATACAAATGCTCACCACTCGCATGTCGTGATGGCTGACTAGAAGAATAGGAAATAGATGTAATCCCTACTACAAAAGCGCCTTTTTGGTTTGCTATCCTTGCTACATCCACTGGAACAGGGTTTCGACCAGATGTAGAAATAACAATTAACATATCTCCGTTTTGAATATCTTGTTCGTCCATAAATGTTTCTGCATAATTATTTTTCCTTTCAAGCGTTGAAGATCGTAAAGCACCCTCGTGCAGCATAAGTGGTTCATGTAAAATAGGATGAATAGGCACTAATCCTCCTGCTCGATAGTATACTTCCTCTGTTAAAATGTGAGAATGACCACAACCAAATAAGTGAATCACCCCGTCATGCTCTATCGTTTTTGCCACCTGCTGAGCTACTTGCTGCATTACCTCCTGTTCCTCTTTCTCAACAACAGCTAGTAGTTCTGTAATTTCACGAAAGTATTGCTGGATCATGACAAACAGACCTCCTCAAAATTTTTAAGATTTTACAAATGCTTGTCTCTCTCTTTCTAAACATCGCTAACTCGAAGCCTTTTCAGTTAAAAGCCTCACCATATTCTCAATAGCAATATCTATGATATATTTCCCTTTCTCACTCGTTGCAAGCTTGGCATCACCTAATACAGCTGATTTTGTAAATGTTTCCCATGGAGTTGGCGTAACATCAGCATTAGCTGGAATCTCAGGGATATCCGTAATAGCTTTATCCATATCTACAAAATCCGGAGCTAAATATAGCATATAGGAAGTCTCGATTTCACATGCGTGGAAATAGGTGTTATGAGCTGACTTTGTTTCCCGAACGTCTTCAGCTGCTTGATTCATACCTGGATAAAAGAAATAGAATACTCGTAATTCTGGGCAGGTTTCAAAAAGTACACGAGCCGCTTCCTTCAATGCTGTTCCATTACCTAAATGACCATTAATCATCGCAAACGTAGTAAAGCCTTGCTTGTATAAACTTTCTCCTATATCAACGAGAATCGATATAAGTGATTCATTCTTTAACGTAATGCTTCCTGGAAAATTACGTAAGCTCCAAACTTGGCCATACGGCAATGTCGGTAATACTAATCCATTTACTTGTTCTGCTAGCCTCCTAGCAACACTTTCTGCCAAAATATTGTCCGTACCTAATGGCAAATGTGGACCATGCGCCTCCACAGCACCAATTGGCAAAAGCGCCACTTTACATGTCTTTATCTTTTCTTCAATCTCGTATGAATTTTGATATTGAAATTCCACTTCATTCACCTTCTACGCCTTACTTTTTAAATGAAAAACAGTTAGCAGGGTTTTCTATAAAAAATCTATCAACCAATTGTTCTCCATCGAATCCTTTTTGGTTTGCTTCTTCAATAAAACGTGGTACCCATTTACCAAGAATATTTTCTAATCCCAAACCATGATCGTAATGCTTATAATATGATTTTCTAGCTGTATCTCCGCTAATAAGAATTTGCCTTTCATACCCTTTATCAACTAACTCCAAAATACAGGAAATCCGAGTACTCTCTGGTGCATATTTAAATTTCGAGATACCATCAAAGGAAAGAAGTGCACCTGTCTTTGCAACCTGTTCATGATAAAAAGGATCTGGATTTCGATCCATATGCCCAAAGCTAATAAATTCTAAATTCACACCTTCTGATTTAAGAAGTTCGATTTGTTCTAACGCCATCGTACCTGCTTCTGTATGTGAATGGAGAGGTGCCTTTGTTTCATGATGCGCCCTTGCAACAGCACGTAATGTTTTTTCTTCTAAAGGGGTAATCCGGTTATACCCTGTACCAAATTTCACCTGTCCTCCACGTATTCCCGTTCCTTCAAGACCTTCTTCAATTTCCTTAATAACAACATCAGCAAGATCATTAATGGAAGTTGCATCAATCCACTCATAAAATGTTTGATAATTCCCAATTACTGCTTTTACATGCTCTGGTACAGGTGCCTCCCATAAGAAGCTTTTATTAAAACCAGCTGTCCCAATGATTGTAATTCCAGTTTCATCAGAAATTTCCTTAACTGCCTTTACATCTCTACCATAATCAATAGCAGTAGCATCAACAATTGCTTGACCACCGAGTTGTTTGAAATCTAAGACATCGAGCTTCGATTTTTCTTTATCATCAAGTAGTAAATCTTCCGCTTGTTTTTCAACCCAATATGGCGGACGACAAACAATATGTTCATGTGAGTATGTTACTCCCAATGTTTTGGGATTAATATCTCCATGAAACGTACGAATAAAGCTCATAAAGTACACACTCCTATCATTTTATTATTATAAGATGGTGTAGTTACACGCCTATATAGTGAAAGGAATATCTCAAAAGTTAGACCTTCTTTTAACAATCTCCTCTTGAGCAAAGCACTGTAAACTTTATACAGTTTCTTCTCCCACAGAAATACCTTCTTACCAATTGAAACCGATGAGATATCCACTTCAAACATTTTTAAAATAACAATTGTGAAAGAAAACGGATAATTGGTCCTAAGATGAACATATCCGAATCTGCTGCCCACATTGCTGTATCTGGAACGGTATCCGGCAAAAGTAGTTTAACCATAACAAATTGGCCCCACGCAACTACTGTAGAAGTAATAAAGCCTGCAATTAATGCTCCTCTTACTCCACCTGTTGCATTTCCAAAAACTCCAGCTGTAGCCGAATGGAAGAATAAAACAATCATTGTCGGAACGAATACATAGCCTACTGTATTTCCTAATACAACTAACCATAGTAAAGAACCAATAAAGGAGCCTAAAAAGCCTAAAATCACGGCATTCGGCGCATATGGAAATACGATTGGGCTATCTAATGCAGGCTTGGCACCAGGAACAATTTTTGTAGCAATCCCTTTAAATGCTGGGACCATTTCTCCGATAAACATTCGCACCCCTAGTAATACAACAGCGATTCCAGCTGCAAAAGTGAAGGATTGGATGATTGCATAGATAATAAAGTTTTGATCACCGGCAGCAGCTACTAGCTCTTGTGCACCTGGTGTATTCTTAAAAGAAATGATAACTGCTCCAACTAGAAATAATAATCCCATGGTTAATGCCGTAATAACATTTGAATCTCTTAGAAATTCTAATCCCTTTGGAAGCTTAATTTTTTCTGAGTCATTCTCTTTGTTTCCAAGAAATTTACCTGCTAATGCGCCAAGTAAGGCTACAGATGCAGAAGTATGACCCAAAGCAATATTGTCGTTACCTGTAATCTTCCGCATAAATGGTTGGGTCAGAGCTGGTTGAATTGTCCAGTATAATCCCATGACAACTGCTAGGAAAATTACCAGCTTTCCAAAGGAGACATCACCAGCTGCTTGAATGACAACACCTGCGAATATCGTTGTCGTCCAAAACATCATATGTCCTGTTAAATAGATGTACTTTAACTTCGTAAAACGTGCTAGCAATACATTGATAATAAAGCCTAATGTCATTGCCAATGTTACAGCGCTCCCATATTTCGCATTAAAGCTTTCTTGCCCCATAAAATTGCCTAATGGCTCCGCTGAGAGGTTGAATACTTCCTTCCACAGAGGCTCAAAAACAGTTAAAGCATTAACAATGACTCCAGATCCAGCACTAATAATTAAAAATCCAATAACAGCCTTAAATGTTCCACTAATTGTTTGACTAACTGATTTCTTTTGCAGTATTAGTCCCAAAAGCACGATAAAGCCTAATAATATCGCTGCCTCACCGAAGACGTTCGTAGCGACCCATACAATAACATCCATCCTTAATTCCTCCCCTTTTATATCTCATTAGTAGTTGTAATTAGTTGCTATCAACATTCTGCTCAATTGCTTGATTAATTTCTTCCATATCAAAATAATTGTTCACAATAATAATTTTTGCAGGATGTCCTATTAGCCCTTCCGATAGCTCATTACTTGTAATAATGTAATCAGCATTCATACTGGAAGCAGTTGAAACATCGGTATGCTCAACATCTGCTCGTATCCCTTTCTCTCTAAGCGCCTGCTCTACATTCATTTTTAAAATTAAGCTTGTTCCTTGACCTAAACCACATACAGTTAATACTTTCAGCATTCTTATCTCCCCATTTCGATTATTTTGTTTATATCAGCAATTCCTCTTGCATGAATTAATTGATTAATATTGTCAGCATTATTTAATAGTCCAGTTAATTTCCTTAATAAAACCAAGTGCTCATCGCTAGAAGCCGCTCCTAATCCAAATACCAGACGAACAGGATCGTTTGTTGCATGTCCAAATGGAATCGGTTTTTTAAGTTGGACGAGAGAAACCGAGGCTTCATTTACCCCATCCTCGGGCCTTGCATGAGGTATAGCTATTTGTGGTGCTAGTACAAAATATGGACCATTCGTTTGATAAGCTTGTTTCATTGCCTGAATATAGGACGATTCAATTAATTTTTGCTGTAATAGAAGGTTACCAGCAGCTTCTATTGCCTCTTCAGCATTTGCTACTTCTACATCAAACTGCACCATATTTTCTTCTAAAAATTTCATATGCTTTACACACCTAACTTTTCAAATAATAGTTAATTTTCTTTTGAGTAAACGCGGATAAAATGACTAATTTCACTTTTATCCATTGTCTGGGTAAGATGATTTTTATTTTTCTTATTGGAAAATAACCGTGTCAATTGTGATAAGGCTTTTAAGTGCTGCTCGTTATCCTTTGATGCTAATATGACAAGGATACGAACTTCCTTTCCTAGAATATTGACAGGCTCACGTAAGCCAAGCATACTAAAACCAGTTTTGTTAACACCATCGAAGGGGCCGGCATGAGGTAAGGCAAAATGTTCGGATATTACCACGTATGGCCCACTATTTTTTATATTCTCAATCATTTTTTCAATATAATGATTCTCAATATATTTTTCATATAATAATGGTTTTGCAGCTATTCTAACCGCCTGTTCCCATGTATCTACACGTTCCATTACCTTAATTCGTTGTGGTGGTAATAGTTCATGTAAACTCTGCTTCCCTCCCTCATTATCAAGGTGTACTGGAGCATAGAGATATCTTCTTAATTCCTGACGAAGCGCATCCTCATTGTGAATAGAGGAATAACGCCTTACTATATCTAATATAGTTTCAGCAGAATATCTTTGCTGCTTATTCCCATTGTCAAACAAACTATTCACTTTCTTGAATAACTGTTCTTTATCATCATCATTTAGGACAGGATTAACCACAAAAACAGGAACTCCACGTTGTGGAAGCGCTATGGTAGACACGATGAAATCTATCGTTAATTCCATTTGTTGATATTCTCTTAATGAGGTTACACCTTGAATCTCAATATTGGAAAACAACCCCTCAAGCTGACTTTCTAGGAGTCTTGAAGTCCCTAAACCATTGGTACAAACAATGAGTAATTTCTTAGGTGATTGCTCAAGAATTACTCCCTCTTTACGAAGCCAACCGCCAAAGTGAATCGCAATAAATGCTATTTCATTCTCATCAACTTTTTGATTCATGAGATTTTCAAAATGACGCATTACCTTTTTTGTAATATGGAATACCTCTGGATAATTCTGTTTGACGGATGCAACTAGCGTATTTTCTACTTTAATTCCGTATTTAATTCGGTAATAAGCAGGCTTTAGATGAAGCAAAAGATTCTGAATGATAATATCTGGTTCATCAAACTCAACCGCTGCATATAATTGAAAATCAGCAACCATGTTCTCTACCACGTCAAGCAATGACTGCATTTCTTTATTTGCTAAATCTGGGCCTAAATTATATTTCACTTTGGCACTGAGCAAATATTTAGTGATATAATAAACTTCTTCATGTAAAGCTTGTGGGTTTGACAATCGTTTAAATAGTTGCTCGCATAATAATTTAGCCCCTACATATTCCTCTGTTGCTGCGATGATTTGTTTCTCAATAGGGTCATTCTCAATGACTGCTCCTTTTTCCATTCTCTTCATAAAGAAATGAAACCATATTACTAAGTTGTTTAAAACATCATCGATGATCTCAATCTTAAATTGCTGTTCATACTCGATTAGATACTTGTGGAGAATTTGCAGCCACTCCATACGAAAAATAGAGAATGTTTGTAACGGTGGTATTTCATCCATCAGACTATACCAGCCGTCATTTGGGGTTACGATGGAAAGATAGTGAATCAGCAAATCTCTGACATCGCTTTCATTTCCAGTAATATAATAGCCTTCTCCTCGTTCTGAACTTAGTTGTAATGCATATTCACCTATTTCCCGCTTTAATTTCTTGATGTCTTCAAGAATGGTATTCCGGCTTACTTGTAGAAGCTCTTTTAAATCTTCGATAAAATACGCTTGGCTACTACTAGTTATATGAATATATATCCATGCCCTTCGTTCACCTGCAGAATATTCATAATAGGAATCCTCCATCAACGTGTACTTCTTTATTATTTCCTGTTTCGTTTGATCATCAAGGTATATCCCCTCAGATCTAACTTGTTTAATTGCATCAAACCCATGTTCCTTTAACCAATCATTAACCTTTTCTAAATCATTGTAAATAGACCTTCTTGATACATTAAAAATGGTCGAAAGCTTAGATACCGAGATATAAGCATCCTGTTGAATCAATTGTTTTAAAACTGCCATACTACGTTGATTCATATGATTTCCTCCTACATTCAATCGAAAAAGTAGTATGTCTTATTCTTATTATAATCAACTCGTATTGTCTGAATAAGACCAAATCAATCACAGCCAAATATGCAAAATTGGATTTTGATCCATAAATTTGTCGAGGGGGACAAAACGCCAAAAACAACTTTTTTATAAGGTACATACTTATATTTTCCTAATCAATTAGAAAAACTGAGCAAAATTCGCTCAGTCCTTATCACTAAATGCTCAGGTTTGCGCTTCCTCTAGTAGCTATTATGGAATAATAGCTACTGCTGGACCACCACTCCGGCTACCCACTTCCCTTTCCGTGGGGTTTGTCCTTCAGCTAACTTTTTTAGCAAAACCCGCTCAAAAAAGTG
>NZ_CANMAB010000144.1:0-7382 GCF_947495635.1 uncultured Virgibacillus sp.
ATATCCGAAAGTTAAAGAGAAATTAAACCTATTAAAAGAAAACGTAAATGATGACATCGAACATTTACGAATCTCTGCTGATGAAGATGCGAAAATTGGCCACAAAACGAAAGATACATCTTTCTTTGGCTATAAAACACATATAGCGATGAGTGAAGAAAGAATCATCACGGCAGCTACGATTACAACTGGTGAAAAAAATGATGGAAAACAATTAGAAGTACTTATTGAAAAAAGTAAAGAAGCTGGCATGGAAGTAAAAACAGTAATTGGAGATGCAGCTTATTCTGAAAAGGGAAATATTGAATATGCCAATGAAAATGAAATGAAGTTAGTAGCTAAATTAAACCCTGCTGTTTCACAGGGTAATCGAAAAAAAGAAGATGAATTTGAGTTCAACAAAGATGCGGGAATGTACGTTTGTAAGGCAGGTCATATGGCAATACGAAAAGCTCGTCAAGGAACAAAAGGTGTCGCTAAAAACCAAGTAGATACATACTATTTTGACATTGAAAAATGTAAAGTTTGTCCATGTAAAGAAGGATGTTACAAACCCGGAGCTAAAAGTAAGAGCTATTCCGTAAGTATTAAATCAGATGAACATAGCGAACAGGCAAAGTTCCAGGAAACAGATTATTTTAAAGAAAAATCAAAAGAACGCTATAAAATTGAAGCTAAAAATAGTGAATTAAAACATAGACACGGGTATGATGTTTCAAAATCCTCGGGTCTAGTTGGCATGGAAATGCAAGGAGCCATGGCTATATTTACCGTAAATCTAAAACGGATATTGAAGCTAATGGGTTAAAAATAAGCAAAATATAATAGATAAATTAGTAAAAAGACGACTCTAAATTTTTAAAAAAGAATTTGAGTCGTCTTTTTTATAACAAATTTCAAGTTTCACTGAAAAATCATAAGATTTTCAGTGGCCTCCTACATTTAATGAGGGTTTTTCATGATTATTAGCATCTAGAGCCTTCTTTTACTGAATATTATTTGCTGTTTGTTGCTGTGAATTACCAGTTTCACCTTGTATAGCACTGGATAATTGTTGCACATTCTGATTGGTAGTCATATTTTGTAAAGGTTGAGTCAATTGTTGAGCTCCAGAATTATTTAATGCATTAGAAATGGTTTGAGGCAAATTTTTAAATGTTCCATTTTGAACTCCTCTTGTAATACCATAAATAGCTGCTCCTGCCGCTCCAATAGCAAGTATTGACGTCATCATACCTTGTCGGTTATTCATATATTTATCACCCTTTGTGTGTTGTTCTTGTGCTTCCGTTTTAGTTTTACAAAACACACCAAAAGTATACGAATGATTATACCTCATTTTATTCCATTGATTATACTATTTAACAAATTAGTCTTCGTTCTATACAGTATTGAACGAAGGAATTGATGAATTGTAACAAAGTGGTAAACATTATAAATAATTACTGATTAAAAAATAACTACAGAGTGCTTATGAAAAGACTTTCTATATGAATGTTTTCCCCACTGTCACTGGGTCAACTAAAAGGATTTTCCCAGCTGATTTCATCAACGCTATATAAAAGATGCTATTTTTAGGCGTATTCAATACCAAAAAGTAGGGTTTAGAGAAAAGAACTGTATCAGCGAAAGTGATGGATATACATTTAGACTCTCGCAGGAAACCGCCTTTTGCTTCCGAGGAAGTTGAGGTGTTGCCAGGAGAAAGCGAAGTGTATATCCTCCTGGCGTTACAAACGGCTATCCATATATTCAAAAAATAAACTTGCAGTGAGTTTTTTTATCACGCTTTAAGCTCTTTAGAGCCCCCGCATAGCCAGAGGAGAGGTATTCTAAACCATTAATAAATAGTACTGCCACCAACATATTCAATGTGGTGGCAGTAGAGTAGCAAAGCGTCTATTTTTCAATTTGATATATCCTTAAAACGTTGATTTAATCATCCTTCATTTCCAAAACTGCCATAAAGGCTTCTTGCGGTACCTCTACAGAACCTACCATCTTCATACGCTTTTTACCTTCTTTTTGTTTCTCCAATAACTTACGTTTACGAGAAATATCTCCACCATAGCATTTAGAGAGAACGTTTTTCCGCATTGCCTTAATTGTAGATCTAGCCACTATTTTATTTCCAATAGCAGCTTGAACGGGAACTTCAAATTGCTGTCTTGGAATTAGCTCTTTTAATTTATCAACAATGTGCTTGCCACGTTCGTAAGCAAAGTCTCGATGGACAATAAATGAAAGTGCATCAATAGTATCACCATTTAATAAAATGTCCATTTTCACTAAATTGGAAGAGCGATATCCAATTAAATCATAATCAAAGGAAGCATACCCTTTTGTTTGGGATTTAAGTTGATCAAAGAAATCATAAACAATTTCAGATAATGGTATATGATAAATAACATTAACTCGAATGTCATCCAAGTATTCCATATCAATGAATTGACCACGTTTTTTTTGTGCGATTTCCATCACTGCTCCAACATATTCATTTGGAACCATGATTGTAGCTTTTACATACGGTTCTCGAACATCTTTGATCTGCTGAGGATCTGGCATAACGGAAGGATTATCGATAGCAATAACCTCTTCGTTTGTCTGCTCCACTTCGTAAATAACACTAGGTGCTGTAGTAATTAGATCTATTTTAAATTCTCGTTCAATACGTTCTTGAATGATTTCCATATGCAAAAGCCCTAAAAATCCACAACGGAAGCCAAATCCTAATGCTTGAGATGTTTCTGCTTCATATTGTAATGATGAATCATTTAATTCTAAACGCTCTAGCGCTTCTCTCAAATCATTATAATTATTGGCGTCAACTGGATACAGCCCGCAAAATACCATTGGGTTTAATCGCTTATATCCTGGTAAAGGTTCAGCAGCAGGTCGGTTAGCTAATGTAATCGTATCCCCAACTCGCGAATCACCCACGTTCTTAATAGAAGCTGTTAAATAACCGACATCTCCTACGGTCAGTTCATCTTTAGTAATTGGCTTGGGACTAAATACCCCTAATTCATTGACTTCAAATTCTTTATCCGTTGCCATCATTTTAATTTTATCGCCTACTTTTATAGAACCTTTCTTAATACAAACGTAGGCGATAACTCCTCGATAGGGATCGTATAAAGAGTCGAAGATTAACGCTTTAAGCGGCTCTTCGGTATCACCCGCAGGCGCAGGGATTGCTTCCGTAATTCTTTCAAGAATTTCATCAATCCCAATATTTGCTTTTGCTGATGCTAAAATGACATCATCGCCATCAATACCAATCACATCTTCTAATTCTTTTTTCACTCTATCTGGATCTGCACTCGGCAAATCGATTTTATTAATAACAGGTATTATTTCTAAATCGTTATCAAGAGCTAAATAAACATTCGCTAACGTTTGGGCTTCAATGCCTTGCGCAGCATCAACAACAAGAATTGCTCCTTCACATGCAGCAAGGCTTCTAGAAACTTCATATGTAAAATCGACATGACCCGGTGTATCAATGAGATGAAAAATATAGTCTTCTCCTGCGTTACTTTGATAATTTAATTGTACAGCATTTAATTTAATGGTGATGCCACGCTCACGCTCGAGATCCATTGCATCGAGTAATTGATCTTTCATTTCTCTTTGTGTTATTGCTTTTGTGCGTTCTAATATTCGATCTGCCAAGGTTGACTTGCCATGATCAATATGTGCGATAATTGAAAAATTACGCACATTTCTTTGAATTTTTGCCATTAGTGATGTTCACTCCTACTTTCTTTTATCTCTACAGATAAAAGGCCTTAAATTATCAGCGACAATGACTAGCATTGATTATAGCAATAGTAACAGTTATGTTCAAGAACAAAAGCGCAAGCGCCCGATTAGAACGTAGCGACTAGAGCAAGTCAACCGAGATAAAGAAATCACGGTGAGCTTGCGAGCCGATGATGACTTAGATTAGGGCGATTCGTGAAGTCATCTCGTTTCTGGGCGCTGAAGCTGGACATGGCTCAACACGTCCATATTGACCCACATGGGCTAATTTTTTAATTTCCTAGACTAGAACAAAAGCGCAGAGCACTATAACTTTAGGATCTGCGCTTCTACAACATAATTGCACCTATATAAAAATTAAAAAAATAATTGGGAAACCTGGTAAAGTATCTCTACCACCACTTCATAAAATCCAGATACACCAGCTTCTAATATCGATGCCGTCTTCTCTGTAACAGGTGAAGGTCCATTCGTGTTAATCTTCTCTTCCGTAATAACTTCAGTGGTATCTGATGTTGTTTTAGTTTGCAATACTTCATCTTTAGCCTCTTTAACATCAACCTTCATTTCTGTTTGCTGAGGTGTTGACTCTTCTGCTTGTTTATCATTCCCGTAGACCACTCCAGTTAAAAAACAAACTGCTAATAATAATAATACAATTAATGAACGAGTCATCTTAACACCTCCTATGAAGCAGTATCTACTTTTTCTGCATCCCAATACATCTCACTAAATACGTCTGCTAGAGCATCAGCCGAACGATATAGCTCGTCCAGTTTGTTTTCTACTCCCCCGAATTCAAACAGCAATGCGTTATTAGATAAATCTTGATTAAATACTCCATTTGTTCCTTTACCTTTTCTCGGAAATACCCCTCTGCTTAAACCAGGATATTTTTCTTCTAACAGATAATGCAGCTTAGCTGCTAAGTCAAGGTTCTTCTTATAAGAGTTATGCTCAGCGCCAACAACTATCATAATGCGGGCATAGGATTTTCCGTTTATTTGCTTCGTCGTTTTTTCCTTTTTGATAGCATCACGATGTAAATCAAAAGCATATTGAATATCCTTATTAGTGGATAGTGTGTCAGCAACTACCTCCCTAGATGCATCATACGACCTGCCAAACCCCCAGCCCTTTTCATGCAATTTTTTGGTTATATCTGTATCATCAACTACAGTTCCGATTCCATTTGCCTGCAATGATTTAGCTAGTCGATTACTCACCTTTGAAATATTCACTTCCTTATGATAAGCCTTATCAGGGTCCTTTACGTCAGGTAAATAAGGAAGAAAGGACTCTCGATTATGTGAATTATAAATATAAACAACCTCTTTATTCCCTGTCGTTGGCGTATTTTTTTCTTTGTTCGTTTCTAATTGTTCTGTTGTGCTTTCCTCATCTTCAATTATTGCTTCTCTCTCTTTTAGAACTTCTTGTAGTGGTGGAGAAGATTCAATTGGTAGGTTTGTATAATTTGTACCTTCACCAGCAATTAATATGTGGTTATCAAAAACCTTAAATCCAGGTAATTCATTGCCTAACAAGCTTCTAATATCATTTGGTTTTAGACTTGTTGCAATGCGAAACAGAGTTGTAGACAAATCAAGGAATTTGTGATCTTCAGGTACAGCTTGCTGAAATGCCCGATTTTCAATTCCTAGCAAGTATAAAAAAGTAGAGCTATTAATATCAGTTGTCCATTCCGTAATTACTTCAGAAGAAAGGCGATAAGCGGGCTTTATCGTTGTTAGAATACCGATGCAAGTAAAAAGTATTAGAACACCGATAATGTATAAGCTACTTCGCTTATATAAAAGACGAAGCCCGCTATGTTTATGCAGATCCATGGTTCCACCCTTTCTGAATTCACGCTATAGTTAACTCTATGACACAAATCCAGAAGCTAGAACCTAATCTTTTATTTTTTGGAATATTGATAGAAAGGTTAACGAGAATAAGATGCGAAATTATCTACATTGACAGTTTCATGCATAGCAGCATTAACGCCGTTTGCTATTAGGCTAGCCATATCAATCATAAAACCATCTACTTCTTTAGGTGTTACCATTAAATTATGACCAATCGGCGTTAATACTTCTGTTATTAGTTTTCGCTTTTCATCGTCAGATAGATTCCCTACTATACCAAGGAATGTTTGACGTTTTTCTTCATCTGGTAAATCTTCATCCGTTAAACGTTTCTCACCAAATGACATACCAGCAGGTGTTAATGACTTGGAGGGATCATCCTTTTCTTCCCACTCTCTACCAAAATGCTTCAATAAAAAGTCGATGGTATCACTTGTGATGGTAACAGCATCAACAACTGTCGGAACTCCAATAGCCATCACAGGAATGCCTAACGTTTCTTTACTTATTTCTTTTCGTTTATTTCCTACACCAGATCCAGGATGTATACCAGAGTCGGATAACTGAATGGTTTCATTAACTCGTTCAATGGACCTTGAGGCAAGTGCATCAATACAAATAACAAAATCTGGTTGATATTTCTCCACAATTCCGAAAATGATGTCACTTGTTTCAATACCAGTAACCCCCATTACGCCAGGTGTCACAGCAGCTACTGGCCGGTAACCTTTTGAAACCGTTTCATGTTCCATTTGGAATAAATGACTAGTTACTAGCACTTTCTCTACGGTCATCGGACCAAGTGCATCGGGTGTAACATTCCAGTTTCCTAATCCTACAATTAAACCTTTACTATCGACTGGAATATTGTTTTTAGCAATTAATTGTTCCAGTTCTTTAGCTAACACCTTTGCAGCTTGCTCCTGTCTTTTTGTATCTTGTCGTTTTACACCATCAGCATAAATGGTAATATAGGATCCCGGTTTTTTACCTAGAAGTTCAGCACCAGTATCATCGATCTCTACATAAGAAATATTAATTCCATCATCATTTCTTTCTTTTATAGTGACTCCTTTTATTTTTTTCTGATCAGTTGCCTCTTGATTTTCGACATACATATCCTTTGCTTCAATGGCTAGATCTGTCCTAACTTGATATGGTACAATATCATTCTTTTTGTTTTCCATAGCTCGCTCATCCTTTCTTCATCTGTTAGTAATAGATTTAACAAAATGGCGAAACTCATACATTTGATAACAAAGCTATTGAAAACAAACCGTTCCTCTGGTAAAATGACTTTTGTCCATAGACAAAAAAAGCAAATACAAATCACTTTACATTTGTTGGGATGAAAACAAATACATTCATAATTGTGATGATATTTCAGGAGGTGAAAAACTTATGGCAAATATTAAATCTGCAATTAAACGTGTAGAAACAAATAATAAAAAACGCACAAACAATGTTATGCAAAAATCTGAAATGCGTTCACAAATTAAGCGTGTAGAAAAATTAGTTGAAGCTAACGATAAAGAAAACGCAATCGTTGCTTTAAAAGATGCGAATAAATCAATTGATAAAGCTGTTCAAAAAGGGATTATTCATGCTAACAACGGTAATCGCCAAAAATCACGTCTAGCTAAGAAATTAAATCAATTAGGCGCATAATAAAGGGGCTGGGACATAACTAGCCTGGAGAAGTAAAAAAGAGATTCCAGTTATCAAAAATAGATAGCTGGAATCTTT
>NZ_CANMAB010000145.1:0-7244 GCF_947495635.1 uncultured Virgibacillus sp.
ATACATCTAACATTTCAAAATAACTACTTGGCTTAACGCAGTCATTGCACTGATTTTATACTTTCTTAACTTATAAAGCAAAAAGCCGATACCTATCGTATCGACTTTCTGTATTGGGAGATTCATTCATGGGCAAATCTCTACAAGCTTGTAATGATTTCTACTATTATATGTCTTTGCGTTAAAACAGCACCGGCATTTCCCACAGGTTATCCACACATTTTTAACCCTCGACCTTATTTTATTGTTTATAGATGCCTTTACATTCTATAATTCACCACAATCCACAAGACACCCTAATTCTTCTGTATGATTCATATAACTTCATATCGCTTTTTTTCCATTATTTATCTTAGTAAAAAAACAGATCACCATTAAATACGAAGAATTTTTAAGCAATTCTACGTTATACAGTATAAAAACTTTATACAATATAAATTTTATAAATTTTTTATACTGTATGAATTTAAATGCTTGTTTCGATAATCGATTCTTTTTCCTATACTAGTATAGGACGACAAAGTTCGACAGTATTAATGGAGGTGCTAGCATTGTTAGAATTTAAACACGTTTCCAAGCAATTTGAAGACGGTACAATAGCCGTTAAGGATCTGAATTTACATATTAAAAAAGGTGAATTTGTTTGTTTTATTGGTCCAAGTGGATGTGGTAAAACAACCACAATGAAAATGGTCAATGGCCTCATTAATAAAACAGAAGGATCCATTCTTGTTGATGGAAAAGATGTGATAGAGCAAGACCCTGTAAAATTACGACGATCTATCGGATATGTGATCCAGCAAATTGGCCTCATGCCACATATGACAATTAAAGAAAATATTGTGCTTGTTGGAACACTATTAAAATGGTCAAAAGAACAGAAAGATAAACGCGCACGGGAATTATTACAACTAGTAGATATGCCGGAGGAATTTCTTGATCGATACCCACATGAATTAAGTGGAGGCCAGCAACAACGTATTGGAGTACTTCGTGCCTTAGCAGCAAATCCACCATTAATTTTAATGGATGAACCTTTTGGAGCACTTGATCCAATTACAAGAGATGCGCTGCAAGAGGAATTTAAGAAACTGCAAAAAGAACTGGATAAGACTATTGTCTTTGTAACACATGACATGGATGAGGCGTTGAAGCTTGCCGACCGTATTGTGATTATGAAAGATGGACAGATTGTCCAAGCAGATACTCCAGATGAGATTCTGCGAAATCCAGCAGATGAATTTGTAGAAGAATTTCTAGGTAAGGATCGATTAATTCAAGGTCGACCTGATGTTACTACGGTCGAACAAATCATGGAGCATTCACCTGTAACAGTACAAATGGGAACGACATTGAAATCTGCTATATCTACAATGAAAGATAGACATGTAGATTCATTGTTAGTGGTAGATAGTGAGAATAAGCTCCAAGGCTTTATTGACATAGAAGGTATTAATTTAAACTATAAAAAGATGCATCTTGTAGAAGAAATAATGGAGAAAGAGTTATTTTTCGTCTCTCGCTATAGTCTATTACGTGATACCGTTCACAAAATTCTCCGTAGAGGAGTGAAATATGTGCCTGTTGTTGATGATGAAAAAAAACTAGCAGGAATTGTGACACGTGCGACATTAGCTAACCTCGTCTATGACACGATATGGGGCGATGGTATGGAGACGAATGAAATACTAGCTGCATCAGGAGCAGAGTAGGAGGGAAGCAAAAATGATGGATTTTCTTGCAGAATACGGTCATGAACTGTTTGTTAAAACGTGGGAGCATTTATATATATCACTAGCAGCGATTATTCTCGGTGTTTTAGTCGCTGTACCGCTTGGAGTTATCTTATCGAGGAAACCGAATTTTGCCGATCGTTTCATCTCATTTATTGGTATATTACAAACTATTCCAAGTCTAGCAATTCTAGCATTTTTCATTCCCATCATGGGAGTTGGGAAGATTCCGGCGATCTTCGCACTATTCTTCTATTCCTTGCTACCGATTTTACGTAATACATATATTGGTGTGCGTGATGTTGATCAGGGAGTAAAAGAAGCAGGTAAAGGAATGGGAATGAGCAATTGGCAATCGATTGTGAAGATGGAGCTTCCTTTATCTCTACCGGTAATTATGGCAGGTATTCGCTTATCGACTGTTTATCTTGTTGGTTGGGCAACACTTGCAGCTTTCATTGGCGGTGGAGGACTTGGTGACTTTATTTTTGATGGATTGAACTTATATCAACCGTCTCTAATTATTGCTGGGACAATACCGGCTACGATACTTGCCTTAATTGCAGATCGCTCACTTGCATTTTTAGAAGATTGGTTAACACCTGATGGATTAAAGGATTCTTATAAAACGGCATAAACTTGGAGGTGTAAATGTGAAAAGAATGATTTATAAAGGCAGCATATTACTTCTACTATTTGTGTTCCTTTCTGGCTGTTCCTTGCCTGGACTAGCAAGTACAACAAATGAAACAATTAAAATTGGGGCATTAGGTACATCGGAATCCCAAATTCTTGCGGAAATGCTGTCAATCATGATTGAGAGAGAAACGGATGCAGATACGGACTTAGTGACGCATCTTGGGTCATCTATCGTTCAGCATCAAGGCATGACTAGAGGGGATCTGGATATTACAAGTACACGTTATACAGGAACAGATTTATCTGGAGCTCTTGGTATGGACCCGATCACCGACCCAGATAAAGCATTACAAATTGTAAAACGTGAATTTCTAGATCGTTTCCATCAAACTTGGGCGGCTCCATATGGATTTGAAAATAGTTATTCTGTAGCTGTGACAGAGGAATTCGCCAAAGAAAATGATATTGAAACGATATCTGATTTAGAGCCTTATGCGAATGATTTACGTTTCGGTGTTGATAATGCTTGGATTAATCGTAAAGGGGACGGATATGACGGATTTCAAGAAACCTATTTTTCTTTTGGAGAGGTTTTTCCAATGAACATCGGTCTCGTGTATCAAGCAGCCGCTAGTGGCTATATGGATGTTGTTCTAGCATATTCTTCTGATGGACGGATTAAAGAATTTAATCTGAAAGTGCTTGAAGATGATCGACAATTCTTCCCACCTTATGACGCTTCACCAGTGATTGCTAATAAGGTACTAGAGAAATATCCAAAAATTCAAGAGATCACGGAACGACTAAATGATCAAATCTCTACGGAAACCATGCAAGAGCTAAATTATCAAGCAGATGTGGAATTAATAAACCCTCGGAAGGTAGCTAAACAATTTCTTGAAGAACATAATTACTTTGAGCAGTCAGTAAAGGCGGGTGAGTGAAATGGAAACATTGGAACAATTTATCCATTATGTTAGTCAGAATAGCGGTTATATCTGGGTGCAGTTTTACAGGCATTTTCTAATGGCTGCCTATGGTGTATTATTTGCAGCAATTATTTCCATTCCGCTTGGTATATTGATTGCAAAATACGGGAAATTAAGCAGTTGGGTACTGGCTTTCGGCAGTATTATCCAAACAATACCAGCATTAGGAGCAATGGCTGTTATTATGATTGTAATGGGACTTGGTACGAATACTGTAATAGTTACCCTGATGCTTTATTCCATTTTGCCAATTACGCAAAATACATATGTTGGCATGAAAGAGGTTAATAAAGATGTGGTTGAAGCTGGATATGCCTCTGGAATGACTCGATTTCAACTGCTTCGCATGGTTGAATTGCCTCTTGCAGTTAGTGTTATTATGGCTGGGCTTCGCACCGCGCTAGTTATTGGTATCGGTATTGCAGCAATCGGAGCTTTTGTTGGTGCTGGTGGCCTAGGGGCGATTATCCTTACTGGAACAAATGCAACAGATGGCACACCGATCATTCTTGCCGGTGCTATTCCAACTGCGTTAATGGCGATTATTGCTGACCTGATTATGGGATGGATTGAACGGAAACTGCAACCGGTGAAATCTTCTAAGTAAGGTTCAATGAACAGTTTAACGAGGAGGGAAATGATGAAGGCTCATAACCTGTTGATAGATAAGAATATAATCTGTGAATTATCGGATGGAACGATTTTACGATCCGATGTTTACCGTCCCACTGAAGCAGGAGAATTCCCAGTTCTTATGTTAAGGCTCCCATATAACAAGGAAACGCCTCGCTATTATAACGAGTACCTAGAAGTACCACGAATGGTAGAAGCGGGTTATGTGGTAATACTCCAAGATGTACGAGGAAGATACGCCTCCGATGGAGAATTCTATCCATTTGTACATGAAGGAAAAGATGGTTATGAGGCAGTAGAATGGGCGGCTCGTCTCCCATTTTCTAATGGAAAAGTCGGATTGTTTGGCATGTCTTATCATGGTTATACACAACTTGCTGCTGCAGTGGAACAACCACCATCGTTAAAAGCCATAGCCCCTGTTATGACAATGGCTGATCCTTTTGGAGATATGATTGGTACTGGATCAACTCCTCATGCGATTGGCAAGTTTGAAACATGGGTGTTAGGTTCCATTATAGAGGATCAATTAAAACGAAAAAATCAGTTAGATGACTTACAGCTAAATCATTATTTGGAACATATAACCGAATATTTGCATGAGGCACCCGCCAGCCAGTGGTCACCAATGAAGAACCTTGATCCAGACTCATTTTTCTTTGATGTTATGCAAGGAAGGTTGGACGATCATTTCATCGAACGTGTGCAGTTGGAGAGTCAATTACGCGATGTAGATATACCAGCTCTCTTTATGGGAGGGTGGTTTGACGCATTGCTTCCCCAAACATTACAAGCCTATAAAGCATATCATGGGGAAAAAATGCTGTGGATTGGTCCGTGGACGCATGAACAAATGACTGGTCATGCTGGTGAAAAATTCTTTGAGGGCGCAGCTAAGAATATAGGTGTTGACCAAATAACAGACCCTACCAAAGTGCATATACAATGGTTTGATAAATGGTTAAAAGATAAGCCATTGTATATCCAAAAACCGGTACAACTCTATTTGATGGGACAACAAAAATGGGCGGCATACGATGAATTCCCTATCGTTAAACAACAAGAATATTTTTTGGAAAGTAACGGTAAGTCGCAGACAAGTGCAGGAGATGGAAAGTTAGTTTCCATTCCGTCTTGTCAGGTGACAGAAAGTTCACTTACACTTGATCCATACAATCCTGTTCCAACTCGTGGAGGGGGTTCGTTGATAGCAGGTGTTGATTCAGGTATATTTGATATAAACGATCTGCATGAACGTAATGATGTGCTTGTTTATACAACGAAGCCGATAAGTAATGATATCCAACTATTAGGCACACTCAAAGCAGAAATTTGGTGCTCTTCTCCAACAAGCTTATGTGATATTTCTTTACGAATAGCTGATGTAGATCCAAGCGGTCGAGCATGGGTACTAATGCACTCATTTCATCGTGAAAAGGTGATAGACAGCCACCCAATTTGTTTATTAGCAGAAATTGGAACAACTGCATATACGTTACCAAAGGGCCATCAGATACGGCTAGATATTGCAGCAAGTAACGCACCGTTGTATGATATTAATTTAAACAACGGTAAGACAACAAAAACCCATAAAGATGGGGTTGTAGCGAATGAAACGATTTATCATGGAGGAAAAATGGCATCCAAAATCATTGTTCCATTTACAATGATCTAATTGTAGAATCAATTGTTAAAGATGTTATTCTATTATTCCTTTCCCTTGGCAAATTATATAAATAATATGTTGCTTTCATCATTTTGGTTTTTAGCTACAATGTGGTACAGTTCAAAGAGCATGCCAATAAGGAGATTTATACAATGAATAATACAGAACAAATTGAAAATGTTAAAACACAATTTATTGAAAAGATAACAGATAATATGAACGCCTTTGGGGTATCGACAAGTGTTGGACGCGTGCTTGGTATCATTTATATGAATAGAGAACCAATGACTCTAGACGAGCTATCTGCTGAGACCGGAATGAGCAAAACCAGAATGAGTCAGGTTGTTCGGGAAATGATTGATATGAACATTGCTGAGCGTGTATTTAAGAAAGGTGTCCGAAAAGATTTATATCAAGTGGAAGAAGATTATTATCAGACATTTATTTCTCTGTTCATATTTACATGGCAAAAGGCGATTAATCGTAGCAGAAATTTTGAACAACGGTTAATTCAAAAATTAGATACATTACAACAAGAAGCAGATGTAACAGCAGAAAATGAACAAGCAATTAATGAGCTTCTCCATGAAATACGAGAGTGGATGGATTACTATGACTGGATTCAACGAGTTACTGAATTCTTCGCAAGTGGTGAAATATTCGAGCACGTACCCAAAAAACAACCTTAAAATGGAAAAAGCGGTGTTTTCGTATAAAGTTATTACTTTTGCGAATTCACCGCTTTTTGTAAGTCCCTTCTGGAACTCGTATACCATCAGTAGAAAAAGTTTTCCCATCTCCCCATTCAGAAGCGTTTAAAAGATGTTGATGCTTGAAATCCATCCAAACTTAGGCATTTAGGAGCGTAGTTACAGTCAGGGCATGGTATGATAAGAGCATCGATCTATCTAAAGTGAAACTTCTATCCGTAGGGTTTTTGTTTATCCCCACGAATGGTTAGGTGAACCAATCGGACATTTACTGGCAGTTGATCCCCCTTTTATCCATATTAGTTTTTCTCTTTATTACATGAAGTGGGGAGCTTACTGCCAGTTATTTGCGGGATAAGGACGGTCCATATTACTACTACGTACAGGTGGGAGCAACAATGAATCATTTTCCTGAATTAACAAACATTGCTGAGATTGACCATTTTATCGATACAAATCGTCTTGCCTTTCTCTATGTATCTCGTCAAGGTTGTAGTGTATGTCATAGCTTATTACCACAAGTGGAATCACTCATGGAGAATTACCCTAAAATAAACGCTGTACATATACGAGCAGAGCAGGTAGAAGAAGTGGCTGGTCATTTTTCCATTTTTACAGTTCCCGTGCTTCTTCTATTTGTAAATGGAAAGGAATATATACGAGAGGCAAGAATGGTGCATATGGATCTATTAGCTGCTAAATTAGATCGACTATATACAAATCTGGACAGATTAGATTGACAATAGTCCTGTTTAGACAAGTGTACTTTTTCATATAGCTGTTACGTTATCGTTTCTAATTAGAAAAACTGAGCAAAATTCGCTCAGTCCTTATCACTACATGCTCAGATTTACGCTTCCTCTAGTAGCTATTA
>NZ_CANMAB010000146.1:0-7001 GCF_947495635.1 uncultured Virgibacillus sp.
GCCCGCCGAAAGCGAAGTAATTAGTCGGAGCATTGCCAATATACATCAAACATTTCAAAATAACTACTTGGCTTAAAAAAAATACAGCCAATGGCTGTATTTGACTTATATTTAAAGCATTAGTCGCTATAGATCATACTATTTAAGATTTTGACATAATATGATATCCAGATCACATCCATTCTCCAAAATCTACGAAGAATAACTGCATGATGCCCAACCTAACCTTCTATTGGGATAACCGAGACGTTTTCACCAACTTCAAATGGTTTACTAAGCGGTATATGTCCGATAATAACTTGATCATTCACAGCTACGGAATAGTGATAATCCCTTCCTTGAAACTGTTTTGTTTTAATAGTACCGGTAAGCTCCCCGTGCTCTTTTCTTGATAATGTAATTTGCTCCGGTCGCAATGGATAGATACTCTTTTCCTTTAATTTATTGGAGATGCCCCAATCCTTCCACTTCACATTGCTATGCTTAAGGGTAAAGGAATCTCCTTCCCAACTACCCTCGAACAAATTAGCTTTTCCCACAAATTTTGCAACAAACGGCGTCTCTGGATGATAATAAATCTCTTCAGGCGTACCAATTTGTTCTATCTCTCCATTATTCATCACAACAATTCGATCTGCCATTGCCAGAGCTTCTCCTTGATCATGCGTAACATACACTATAGATGCCTTGGTTAATTGGTGGAGGTTTTGAATTTCCCGTCGCATCTCCATACGTAACTCTGCATCAAGATTACTTAGAGGTTCATCCATTAGCAATAATTTCGGCTTCGGAGCAATCGCTCTAGCAAGTGAAACACGCTGTTTCTGACCACCTGACAATTCACCAGGCATTCGGTCAGAAAAGTTTGTTAAGTTAACAATCTCCAACACCTCCTGAATTCGCTGATTGGCATCTTGCTTCATTGCTTTATCAGCAAAACGGTGATGCTGTAAGGGAAATTGAATATGCTCCTTTACATTCATATGCGGCCATAAGGCAAATGATTGGAATACCATACTTACGTTTCGTTGCTCTGGAGGAGTAGCTGTTTTCGCATTTGCTACCTCTATACCATCCAATAAAATACTTCCATCGGTAGGTGACTCAAACCCTGCCAATAAACGTAATAGTGTTGTTTTCCCACATCCAGATGGGCCGAGAATCGCAAGAAATTCCCCTTCTTGAATGGATAGATTAATACGATGAAGTGCTTGATAACTTCCAAATTTTTTGATTACGTTTTGTACAGTTGTACTCATTTACTTTTATCCACCTTTCTGCTCCAAAAACGCTGTACAGCAAATAGCACTAAATATCCAAGCATAATTAAAGCTACAATAATACTAGAGAAGGCCGTAGCATATAAAGAATAGCCCGATTGCTGAAAGCTTAATATAGACACACCAATAGTCTCAGATGTCGAAGCGTATAGTAGAGAAGAAACAGTAAGCTCTGATAAAGCACTAAGAAACACTAACAATGCTCCACCTAAAATCCCTGGTGTAATTAAAGGAATCAAGATTTTCTTCCACTTACCTATACCATTTGTTCCACTAACTCGTGCCGCCTCTTCAATCTGAATATCTATTTGCTGAAATGCTGTCACACCACTCCTTATCTGTAAAATTAAAAATCTCGTAATATAGGCAATATATAAGATGATGGCAGATCCATAGATACCTGGGTTCCAACCTTTAATTGGTTCCATCCATGCAAATATCATCGCTAACGCTAAAACCATCCCCGGTAATGCATAAGGAACTGTAATTGCCGTTTCCATCACTTTTATCGTGGTGTTCGTTTTACGAATACGCAAATAAGCAAATATGGTTCCTGCGATTATTCCTATAACAGCAGTCACACTAGCTAGTTTCATACTAGTAAAAATAGCATCTATCGTAGAATTACTCGTTAGAATGTATTGATAATTTTTCAGCGAGAAATTTTCTGGAAGGAAATCAAGACCATATGCACGTAAAAACGAAAGCATTGCCATTGAAATTAATGGAAAAATACTTGTAACAGCAAAGAACAGCCACATCATACTTTCAACAACAATTCGCTTTTTCCCCAAAGTATAACGAGGAGTATAATCTAATTTGGTTGTTTCTACTTGTTTCGATTTCCTTAATAACAGCCATTGGACGAATAGACCAGTCACCGCCACGCCCCCTAGTATCATTGATAATACCGCAGCATGATTAAATGCGGATGTACCAAAGCCAATCACTTGTTGATAAATATATGTGGATAATACAGGGATATCAGCAGGTGTACCTAAGAAAGCAGGTATTCCAAAATTGTCTAAACTTCCTAAAAATGCAATAAATGAACCACCTACAATGCCAGGAAGTGCCATAGGCAGAATGATCTTTTTAAACGTATTCCATCGCGTTGATCCAGATATTTGGGCAGCCAGCTCTATTTCTCGAGGTATTTTTCGAAATACATGGATAGAAAATAAATAAACGAGTGGAAAATGACTAATCCCCATGACAAAGATAATTCCAGACATACTATACAAATCCCAGGAAAGGCTCGGTAATGATAAGAAAGCCACCATACGCTCCATTAATCCACCAGGGCCAAAAAATTGAACCCATGCCAACGAGGTGATATAGGAAGGAATAACAAAAGGTAAAAAAACAAACAATTGTATCAGGCGTTTCATACGAATATCTGTATATGCTACAATCCAAGCAAAAAACGTACCCAGTATAAAAGCAATGATGGTAGATCCAGTTACAATTATCAACGTATTTTTTAACACTTGCCATGTTCGCTGATCCTGCAAAATCTCTTGATAATACTGTAATGAAAATCCTTCTTCCGTTGTAAAGCTCATCATCACCAATCGAATGATAGGAACGATAAAAAATATAGCTACCAGTATAATGCCAACTGTTTTCAATGATATGTTAAATAACCTAGAAGGAAATGCGCCTCTGCGCATCCCTTCTATTTTAGTTAAAGTATTCCAATCCTTATTATTCAATACAATCACCTACAATTAGTAATCCTTATTTGGAGAACAGTTCATCAAATTTCTCTTTATCTGATGCACGGCTTTCATATAACTCCTCTATCGGAGCTTGTAATACCTTAATTTCATCAAGCGATTTTAAACCCTTTGGTGGTTCAACTCCTTCACGAATCGGAGTATATCCAATCTTTGCTTGCATTTTTTGCCCTTTTTCAGACAAGATAAAATCAACAAAAGCCTTCGCTACTTCCTCTTGATCGGTATCTGCCATGATGCCAACTGGTTCTGTAATGACAGGTACACCCTCTTCTGGATAAACTAATTGAACTGGAGAACCGTCATTTGCCGCACGAGCAGCTAAATAGTCTACGACCATCCCATATGATTTTTGACCGGATGATACGTTTTCCATTACTGCTCCATTTCCTTCCGTAATCATTGGACTATTCTTTTGTACAGCTTCATAAAAATCCCAGCCAAATGCTTGATTACGGGTCAATACGCTCAAATTATATGCTGCTGCACCAGAGTACAATGGACTTGGCATGACTATTTGGTCGCTTGCATCTTCTGATGTTAACGCCTGCCATGAGGTTGGTGCTGCGGAAACCTTATCTGTATTTACAATCAGACCAGTAGCCATTATTTTTGTACCCGTGTACATACCGTCCGGATCAACAAAATCGTTCGGAATGGATTCAGCTTCTGGAGACATATAATTCATTAGCATATTTTCTTTCTTTAAACCTTCAAAGGTTACAGCATCTGCTACTAGTAAAACATCAGCTTGTACTTCTCCAGCTTGATTTTCTGCGTTAATTTTACTGATTACTTCTTCTGTTCCTGAGCGGAATATGTTTACCTTAACATCTGGATATTCTTGATTAAATGCATCCACCAGCTTCTCCGCATCTACATCAGGCTGGGAAGTGTAAAACTCTATTTCACCACTCATATCACTAGCTGCACTCGCATTCGAATCCTTATCTTTATCAGATTCATTCGAATTAGTTCCACTTTCACCGCAAGCCGCAAGAAATATTAAAAGCAATGATAATGTCATAAAAAGAACCATTCTTTTCATTTATTTTTCCTCCTGTAAATTTGTATATTGATAAAACCAGCGTGTTAATTGATCAATTCTTCTCTTTCGTGTGTGCACTAATTCAATAGGCGAGATAGTAACATATCCTTCTCGTAGCAAATGATAATCTGTTCCTTCATTTAGCTCTAATTCATGATAGTGATCCTTCAGCCAGTAATAAATGTGACCGTGGGGATCATTTAATCCAGCAAAGTTATAGCGTGATACCGATAAATCCATCGGAACCACCCGAACACCTTTACAGAGCTCTTTTGACGTGTAAGGTAAGTTCACATTAAGCATTAAATTTTTGGGGATTTTATTCTGTACAATCACCTCCACAACTTGATAAAGTAATTGTTTCACGATATCAAATTTTATTTTTCGGCTATCAAATGTTTCTAAAGACACAGAAACAGAAGGAACCTGATAGAGCATTGCTTCTTGCGCAGCAGCAATTGTTCCAGAATAGTACAAATCACGACCAACATTCGGTCCGATATTAATTCCAGAAAAAACAATATCCGGTTTTTCTGGAAGTAAGACCTCCATACCAAGCTTGACACAATCTGCCGGTGAACCGTTGACAGCAAAGGCTTCTGCATGTGAGGCAAAATCAACTTTTTTTAACTTCAATGGTTGTCTTAACGTTATTTTATGGCTATAGGCACTTTTTTCTGTTTCAGGGCAAACGACGGTTACTTCACCAAAATGGGAAAGCAAATCTGCCAACGCCTGCACACCAGGTGCAAAAATGCCATCATCATTTGTAATTAATATTTTCAAATAGATACCTTCCTCTCGATCCACTTATGGTTATAAAGAAATTGAATATGCTTTTTTAAAAAAGTTAATTCACGTGACGTGTCCATACCTTCTAGTACAATTGGAACATCCATAGTAGATAGAACTTCTAATATGTGCTGAAGCTCTACCTCTCCTTCACCTAAAGGAACATGATATTGTTCTTTACTAGAATCACTAAGGTGAATACTATTTACAAACCTTAATTGCTCCAAATATTGAATCGAGCTTTCATGCAAAGGAACATGTGCAATATCCAAAGTAACCGGAAGCTCTGTACCCACTTTATCTTGAAACACATTCATATGTTTTGGTTGGGTTAAAATCTCTTTAGCAATAGGTTCCATTAACTCTTGCGACAGTGTTACCTGCTTATCGGCAGCGTGCGCTAATAATTCCTGCGTATTTTCAATTAAGCGATCCTGATGATATTCCCAAAGATAATCTTTCACCGTAAATCTGCCCGGATGAAACGTCATGTGTAACACTTGTAATTGTGACGCTAAATCAATTGATTTTTTTAGTTCTTTCACTGATTGCTCCTGTATCCCCTTATTAATGGAACAAATATTGAGATCCCAGCTGGACGCATGTAATGTTAAAGCAATACCCTCTTCTTTAGCATAATCACGCAATACCTTAGCATTAGCATCATGATGGTAGATATGTTCAGCCCACATTTCTACACCTGAAAAACAAAACTTCTTAGCAAGTGTTATTACTTCTTTCGGGTGGTAATCCCAACATAAAGAGGAAGATATAAAAAATTTCATAATTGATCAACTCGTTTCATCCAATGTTGTTTGGATTGTTCATCCAACTGCACACTTCCTATTGCAACAGAATTCCTTGCTTCCGTTCCGTGATAATCAGAACCACCGGAAACGAGCAGCTCATGTTTTTTGGCATACGCTAACCAATGATGGATATCTTCCTCGCTATGTTTAGAATGGTATACCTCTATCCCATCTATCCCATACGATATTAAATTATCTATCGGAACTGGAGAGGAATACGTTCCGGGGTGTGCTAAATAAGCCTCCCCACCACAGTCATGAATTAACGCAATTGCGTCTTTTGCAGAAAAAGCAGCACGCTCCACAAATGCTGGCTTACCTTTAATTAATAATTCCTCATAAGCTTCTCTTGCCGTTGTAAAATATTTTTCTTTTGCAAGTGCTTCCGCTATATGTGTACGTACGATAATCTCTCCAGGGACATGCTGCCTTACACCTTCAAACGTAATCAGATAACCAAGCTGATTTAACAGCGTATTTATCTTTTTGGTCCATATAGTACGCTCCTGTTTGCGCCATAATGTATACTCAAACATTTTCCTATGGTGAGGATCAAAAAAATACCCAAGGATGTGTAGCTCTCCGTCTTCCCCATCTGTATTGAGCTCTATCCCTGGAATTAACGTAATATGATTCGCTTCCGCATGGCGTAAAGCTGCATCATAAGCACCAATAGCGTCATGATCCGTAAAAGAAAGAATTTGTATACCTGTTGCTGCTGCTTTGTTTATTATTTCTGCTGGATTATAACCTCCATCGGAAAATGTCGAATGAATGTGTAATTCTGTTTTAGTCATCAAGATCCTCCTTTCCAACACACTTATTTCGATGTCTAACTTTATTGTAGTAGCCAAATGTAAAGGAAGATTAAAGCCATAATTAAATAAAAGCTGTTTTTTTGTAAATGAAAGTTAATCATCTATTTTTACCCCAATATATGGAAAGTTATTAGAAATGCTGATGTTTTAAGCTCTAACAGGGAGAGGGATGGTCATAGTCAGCTTAAATTGTAAAGGGGAAGTAAATTATTTACGTTATATTAATACCATCTAGTTCATGTAGGAGCTATATTTAAAATTATTGTAAATTTGAGTTGTCTGTGTAACAAAAGGAAACAGAGGCTACTAGCCGTTAATAAATGGAGCGTACTTATTAACTAAAGCTTAAATTGTAGGAGCTTTTTTCTAATCATAAGAGGAGTTTTTAAATAGGAAGTCTACAAACAAGGGGTAAGCGCCCTTTAACAGCAGCAAAACATTAAGAAAAACCGGGCAAAAACCAGCCCGGTCCTTTCCTGTTTGCCATAGCTAGAGCACATCCGATAGTTTGTATT
>NZ_CANMAB010000147.1:0-6989 GCF_947495635.1 uncultured Virgibacillus sp.
AATTGGTATATTTTTGATAAATATTCCAGTTTTGCGCACTTGACTATTTTTAAAATTTTTTGTGCAACGCTAATGATTCCGTTTAAAAGATCTATACCGTTTTAGTAAAGAAAAAGCGAAGCGCAAAAAAGATATAGATGAGTAGGTGAAAGCGTGAGAGTAAATTTAACTGTAAAACCAAATCTACAGCTACGATCCTTCTACCTATTCTTTATGATTGTCTCTATCCAAATTGGTGTAGGGATTATGGGAGTACCTAGAATTATATTTGCAGAGACAGGTAGGGATTCATGGTTGGCTGTCATTATTGCATTCATCTATATCCTATTTCTTCTCATAGCTATGTTCTTGATTTTAAAGCAGTATCAGAATGCAGATATTTTTGGAATCCAAGTAGATCTATTTGGCACATGGATAGGCAAGCTTCTCGGAGCCATTTATGTTGTATATTTCGGATTATGTCTATTCACTGTTTTGATTACGTATATTGAAGTAGTAACGATTTTTATTTTTCCAGGGTTAAATAATTTTTTGATGGCATTATTATTAATTGCCTTAATTATTTATAGTGTTATGGGAGGTATTCGAGTAGTTGTTGGTGTTTGTTTTCTTTTTTTCATTCTCTCTCATTGGCTTGTCCTATTATTAGCACAACCAATCTGGGAAATGGACTGGTCTCATTTCCAGCCAATGTTTCAATCCTCCTTAACAGAATTACTAAAGGGTGCACGGAGTACCGCTTATACGTTCAGTGGGCTAGAGTTCCTGTTTTTAATCTATCCATTTGTTATAAATAAGAAAAGTGTAAAACTACCTGTATATTTAGGGGCACTCTGGTCTGCCCTACTAGTACTCGCTGCAACAGTTATTGTTACTGGTTTTTTTACACCTGAGGAGATCAGTGCAAGAGAATGGTCTGTCCTCGGTTTGTTCAAAATTCAATCATTCTCTTTTGTAGAACGGTTTGACTATATCGTCGTAACTGCATGGATGATGGTCACCTTACCAAATATGATTCTTTGCTGCTGGGCTATTACCTATGGGCTTAAGCGCTTATATTATTTCCCACAAAAATACTCTCTCTATGTCTTAGCAGCTATACTTGCAGTTGCCAGTATATTTACAAAAGAGCACTATCTTATACAGTTCATCATTAACTTTACTGCACAACTTGGTTTTTGGCTCGTTTATGTGTATCCATTTCTATTGCTAATTCTTGTCATCGTAAAAAAACGAATAAACAAACGGAATGGAGGACTGACTCATGCTAAATAAAGGAATGCTCTTTTCTTTAGCTGCCTCCCTGTTTTTAGTAACAGGATGTATGCAAATGAAACCAATTGAACGATTAGCTATTATTAACGCAAGAGGTGTTGATCTTTCAGGTGAAGATTTAATTGATACTACCTTGGTTATTTTCCAATTTGATACACAGACAAAAGATATTTCTAAAATTGCTTCAGGTACTGGAAAAACAATTAAAGAAGCAAGATACGATGCAAATACGAAAACGAGTTTCTCACTAACTCCCGGGCAGATTCGCCTCGAACTTTATGGAATGGATGTAGCTAAAAAGGGAATTTTCCCCTATTTAAACACATTAGTTCGTGATGCTCGAACATCTGACAGAGTACTATTAGCAATAACAGATACAACTGCCAAAGAAGTAATAACAAAAGGACAAGAGGAAACAAATATAAATGTGGGACTATTTATGAACGGGCTAATTAATCAAAAGATCCAAGATGATAGTATACCTAAGACAGAGCTCTATGATTTTACACATGCTTATTTTGAAAAGGGGCAGGACCCCGTACTGCCTATCATCAGCTCAGTTGAAGGAACACCAAAGTTTTCAGGAATAGCTATGTTTCAAAATGATAGCTATGTCGACAGGCTGACGTTGCATGATGCCTTGCTAATTAATTTATTTCAAAAGACCATTCACTCTGCTCCATTTGATATTAGCGTACAATCAGAACCCCTTAAACCTTATTTTCAAAAAAGTCTTTCCGGTCAAAAGGAGGAAGAAATTCATCTAAATGGTAGAATTATTAAAGGAAAAAACAATACACAATTGCTGGATAAAAACCAGTTGCGGTTTCAAACAGACATTACCATTCAGATGAATTTGCTGGAGATGTCTTTAGAACTGGAATTAGAAAATAAGGGTGTCATTGCTAAATTGGAAAAACAAATCGAAAAACAGATCAAGAAGAAATATGAAGCGCTTTTAGAGAAAACACAGGAAATGAAGGCTGACCCATTTGGATATGGCGAAATTTACCGAGAGCATAAAGCTAACGGAGAGTTAGAGAAAAATGAATGGCGTGAGAAATACCCAGATATTGACGTGAATTACAATGTCGATGTAAAAATCGTTGAATACGGAACAATTAGATAGGGTCGAGCTATTTGAACATTTAAATACAGCCACAGATCAAAATACAGAGCCACTATCCCTTTGTGACAGTGGCTCTACGATTATTTTCCATTCTGTACTTCTGTAAGTATCTCAATAACGCGATCTCGTGCCTCTTCGCTCTTATATTGCTTCATTGTATCGATCATAATTGGTGCAAATTCCTTTAATTGTTCCAGCTCATGTACAAGCGTGTCTTCTGACAACGATTCCTCTTCTAACACTCTTGCATACCGTTTCTCGGCAAAGGATTTTGCATTTATGATCTGATCTCCTCTGCTAGCTTGACGAGATAATGGTATTAGCAGCATCGGCAATTGCAGTGCAAGAAATTCAAAGATAGCATTAGACCCTGCACGCGATAGAACATAGTCACTTATTGCAAAGATATCTTTTAAATCATCTGTAATATATTCAAATTGGACGTAGCCATTTTCTTTTATCTGATGGTCAATTTTACCTTCACCACAAATATGAATGACCTGAAATAATGGTACTAGCTTTGGCAAGCTATCCCGAACGGTTTCATTTATTTTTTGTGATCCTCCGCTTCCGCCCATGATTAATAAGATCGGCTTTTCCTTTGTAAGCCCTGTTAAAGCAAGACCTTTTTCTCTATTCCCTTGAAATAGTTCATCTCGTACTACTGCTCCAACATATTCTGATTTTTTTTCTGGCACATAATTTATCGTTTCTGAAAATGTTGTTAGTACTTTTTTAGCAAATGGTATAGCTATTTTATTTGCTAGACCAGGTGTATAATCAGACTCATGAACTACTGCCGGTACACCAGTTAGTTTTGCAGCCAGCATGACAGGTACAGATACAAATCCACCCTTGGAAAAAATAACGGATGGCTTGCGTTTCTTAATTATTTTCGCTGCTTGCATTGTTCCTTTCAAAACTTTAAATGGATCTTTCAAATTCTCTATCGACATATAACGACGGAGCTTTCCTGTTGAAATAGGATGATAAGTTACACCATCCACTTCTCCTATAAGCTTTCGTTCGATACCATCTTTTGAACCAATATAATCAATGTCCCAGCCTTTATCTCGATAGTACGGAATCAGAGCTAAATTAACAATGACATGCCCTGCAGATCCGCCTCCAGTAAATAGTATTCGTTTATTTTTCATTATGTGAAAACGTCCTTTCTTCCAAACTGCTCTATAAAACGGTATAATAATTTTTACGCTCCTCTTCTATCCTATTAGAAAATACATGAAAAAGGAAGAGAATTATGTATCAGACAACAACGCTAAAGGAAAAACTAAAATTATTCGCTGTAATATTAATTCCTATACTAATTACCCAAGTGAGTATGTACTTAATGAATATATTTGATACTGTCATGTCAGGTCGTGCTGGTGCAGTAGATCTAGCAGGTGTCGCGATCGGGACGAGCTTATGGGTTCCTATTTTCACTGGTATAAATGGGATTTTACTTGCCATTACTCCCATAATTGCACATCTCACAGGAGCTAGCTCTGAAAATAAAGTTACCAATAGTGTACAGCAGGCAATATATTTATCAATTGTTCTTGCCATAATTGTATGTACTATTGGTGGTATATTACTAAACCCTGTTTTAAACCTAATGGAACTCGAAGCTGGGGTTCGACAAACTGCGAAATATTATCTTATTGCCTTAGGGACAGGAGTAATTCCTCTCTTTATCTTTAATACAGTAAGATGCTTTATCGACGCACTAGGGCAAACACGGATATCTATGCTCATTATTCTTATATCCTTGCCGCTTAACTTATTTTTTAACTATATCTTTATTTTTGGTAAATTTGGGATTCCAGCATATGGCGGAATTGGCGCAGGAATTGCAACCTCGATAACCTATTGGCTTGTATCCATTTTGGCACTAGCCGTTATTTATAAAATTACCCCTTTTCGTAAATTTTCTATTTTGACGAATTGGGTAAAACCTTCTGCAAAGGATTGGTGGGAGCAATTAAAAATAGGTATCCCAATTGGTTTTGCCATGTTTTTTGAAACAAGCATTTTCTCTGCTGTAACGCTATTTATGAGTGTATATAGTACCTATACTATCGCCGCCCACCAAGCAGCAATTAATTTCGCATCCTTGCTCTATATGATTCCATTAAGCGTTGGAATGGCGCTGACTATTGCTATAGGTTACGAAATAGGTGCCAAACGATATTTAGATGCACGTACGTATGGATATATCGGTATTAGTGGTGGCATATTTATCGCCCTTTTTGCAGGATTTGTATTATATATTACAAGAGATTGGGTAGCCGCCATGTACAATTCAAATCCTGAAGTTATCCAGCTTACAAAGCAATTTATCTTTTATGCTATCTTCTTCCAGCTCGCTGATGCATTTGGTGCACCCATCCAAGGAGCATTGCGCGGTTATAAAGATGTTAATGTTACGTTAATCATGGCGTTAATCTCCTATTGGATAATTGGTTTACCGGTTGGTTGGATTTTAGCAAACTATACAGTTCTTGAACCTTTTGGCTATTGGGTTGGTATAATTACTGGATTGACTGTGGGAGCTATCGCTCTATTATGGCGTTTACTTTATCTACAACGGAAATTTGTCCATACCTCCCATTTGCATTAGCATGGATGATGAAAGCGAGTCCCAATGTATGAAGTTATTCGGATCGTAGCTCAGTTCATGTTTTGAAATGTGATCATTATTAACCAGCTAACTAGTTAAAGAAAAAACACGTTACCAAATGGATCTTCGGACTCGTGCTGTTTCACCGGAATCTCGCTTATTTCAGGTGCTAAAATATTTATTCTAATCAAAAAACGAGCGATAATTAATTTCATTCAACTAATCATCGTTCGTTTTTGATTGTTTCTTATTTACATTTGTCTTAGACTCCAATCATCCTACCTATCATATCTTATAAGAATAAGCCGGCAACGGTAGCTGATAAGATCGATGCTAAAGTTGCACCAAGGAGCAATTTTAGCCCGAAGCCAGATACGCTCACAGCTTTCTTTGCATCAATTCCCTTAACAGTTCCAGCAATAATACCGATGGAGGAGAAGTTTGCAAAGCTTGTTAAGAAGACAGAAACGATACCAACGGTTTTCTCTGACAGAGAATCAATCGATGGTTGGAATTGTAACATTGCGACAAATTCATTTGTTACAATTTTTGTTCCCATAATTGATCCAGCTTGGACGACCTCACCTGGAGATATCCCCATCAGAATACCAATAGGAGCTATAATATACCCCAAAATTTGTTGAAGTGTCGCTCCAGAAAAGATTAATTGAATCAGCCAATTTACAAGCTCTAATGAAGCAATAAACGCAATCAACATTGCCGCTACAATTAAAGCTATCTTTCCGCCTTCTAGCGCACCATTCCCCATCGCCTCGAAAATACTTTTATCATTCGTCACATCTTTAATATCCACAACGTCTTCTTCTTTCGGTACTTTAACCGGTGCAATTATTGAAGAAATCATTAATGCGCTTAACATGTTCAAAGGCAGTGCAACTAATACATAGTCATTAGGCAAAATTTGCAAATATGCTCCAACAATCGACGCGGATACAGACCCCATGGCGGAAGCACTTACAATATAAAGCCGATTAGCATTTAAATGATGAAATTGTGAACGAATAGCAATCAATGCTTCAGATTGTCCAAAGAATATACTGTTTACAGCATTAAATGACTCAACCTTTGGAAGCCCTGTCACTTTTGATATTAACCCACCCAAATATTTAATAAGTGGTGGAAGAATACGTAAATATGTTAAAACGGATAACAACGTAGCAAAGAAGATGATTAATAATAGGACATTGAAGAAGAATACGCCGCCTTCCTCTAATACGAATCCACCTACTACGAAATTGATCCCTTCTGTACCGAATTCAATTAATTTATTAAAACCAGCTGAAATTCCTGTAATAATCGTTTGACCAATTTTGGTCTCGAACATAAAAAAGGTGATCAACAGCTGAAAGACTAACATAATGATAATACCTTTATAATTTATACTTTTCTTATCATTAGACATTAAAAATGCTAGTCCCAGGACAACGACGATCGCCAGTAATCCTAGAAGTATTCCCACACTGATTTCCTCCCTATTGTAACTGTTTTCATTATTTCTGATACATAGGTCATTGTACCAAGTTGTCAGACGTCATGCAAGAGATTGTTTTTTCTGTAAATTTAAATATCCTGTTTTATTTGTTCCCCTTTTTAAATAGAAAAAACAAATTATTTTGCTTCTATCCCAAAAACAAAAGCGGAAGCGAGCGACTAGAGCGAAGTAAAGGAATCACAGTGAGCTTGCGAGCTGATGATGACTTAGATTCGTGCAATTCATGAAGCAGCCTAGTTTCTGGACGCGGCTCAACACGCCCATATCTTTCCACACGGGCTAATTTTATAGTTTCTAGACTATTAAAAAAACGGAGCAAAATTAGCTCAGTCCTTATCACTACATGCTCCGATTTACGCTTCCTCTAGTAGTTATTATGGAATAATAGCTACTGCTTGACCACCACTCCGGCTGCCCACTTCCCTTTCCGTGGGGTTTGTCCTTCCGCT
>NZ_CANMAB010000148.1:0-6978 GCF_947495635.1 uncultured Virgibacillus sp.
ATAATAGCTACTAGAGGAAGCGTAAATCTGAGCATGTAGTGATAAGGACTGAGCGAATTTTGCTCAGTTTTTCTTATTTAAATCGGCTAATTGTTTATTAACTTCAGCAATTTCTCCTTCAAGACGAATAAGTTGTTCCTCTGCAGATGATACTCTGCCGCGGACATACTCAAGTTTATCTAAGTCACTTTGAATCCGTACGTAATCGGATTTTAACTCATCAAGCTTTGCTTGTAACTGCTCTATTGTCATCGTTCATCACCTCTTTATACTAGTGTAGCAAAAAACACTTTACAAAACAGGTAAAAACATTCATAGTATTAGAAAAATAGAGAGGGAATGGTTAAGGTGAAGGTGTTTATTAACCAGGCTGTTGATTCATATGCAAAACGAGTTGAACCGCTTTTACTTCAGAAAGAAGCATGTAATAATTTGATGCTTGGTATTATGAATCGCTTGAAGGAAAACAAAACAGATTGTTTCTTAGGTTGGGTAGAAGCGAATGGGGAAATTATTTATGCATTCCTGCGAACTCCACCCCATAATTGGATCTTGCCAGATATTGAAGTGAATTCTCTCGATTTCATACCGGTTATTACGAATTATTTAAATCAACATGGCTATGAGGTTCCTGGCGTACTAGGGCCAATAAAGTATGCAAAAGCTTTCGCCCAGCAATGGGAAGAAAAAAGCGGGAAAACAGCATCCGTACATATGAATGAATTGATCTATCAATTAGACCGTGTGCAGATAGAGTATCCTTTACCAGGACAGCTAATTCAAGCAGAAATAGCTGATCATGCACTTCTAGCAAAGTGGCTTCTTCTTTTTGGAGAGGAAGCTAATGCACCAATAGATGAGTCGCGAGCATCTAGTTTGGCGGCGGAGTTTTTACATAAGCAATCAGCTTATTTTTTGCAGATAGGGGAGAATAAGGTTTCCATGGCGAATAAATCAAGGGAGACGAAGCATGGTGCGACAATTAATGCTGTCTATACCCCTGATAAATATAAGAAAAAAGGGTATGCTACAAGTGTTGTAAGCCAATTAAGTCAAAAGCTGTTAAATGACGGGTATCAATTTTGTAGTTTATATACAGATTTGTCGAACCCAACTGCAAATAATATTTACAAGAAGATTGGCTATTATAAAATTGGTTCTGCTATTGTCTATTTGTTTTAGAGATAACCGAGTGGTTAGGTTAAAACTAAATGAGTAGTTCACAAGCAAATATAATACCATGTTCTAAAATCGCAATCTAAACGATGGGAACCTTTATGATGATCAGCTAACGCACGAAAAAAATTGCTTAGAAGTCTTCACCACCATAAATGATAAAACTCCAAACCAATATCCGGAACTAAGTTCGTAACCTCGGATTATAGTTTGGAGTTTCACTTTTTCTACATGTAATTTATGCTTTTAATAAGCTCAGCATTAGATTAATGCATCTTCCTTATTTTTTTTAGAGTTTACGTATGTTTTATAGAAATGGATAATGATCGTCTTAATCACTGCATAAAATGGTACAGCAAATAGAATACCTAAGAATCCAGCAATGCTTCCTGCTGCTAAGATAACGGTAATGACTGTTAATGGATGTAAGTCTAATGCACGCCCCATAACATTTGGTGAAATTAAATTACTTTCAATTTGCTGCGCGGCTATCATTACGATGGACACCCAAATCACCATAAACGGATCTTGGAATGCTCCAACGATTAATGCCGGAATTACGGCTATAAATGGACCAGCAAAAGGAATTACATTCATTACCATAGCAAATAACGCTAGTGTTAAGGAATATTTTAAGTTAATGATCAAATATCCAATAAATAACAGCACACCGACGGCAAAACTAACAATTAACTGCCCTTGTATAAAGGCTGTTAACGTTCCATCTACTTTGACAAACAAGCTACGAATATTCTCCGCTTTTTTCTTGGAAAAGATTTGTGTAATAAATGGAACTAGCTTCTCTCCATCCTTCAACATGAAGAATAAGAAAAATGGAACGAGAACTAATGCAGTAACAAATCCAATGAGTTGTCCAATAAATCCAAACAAATAATTTAATACACTATCAATATGTGATTGAAGGTTATTCGTAAAATTATTGATTGCTTTGTCTATTTCTGCAGGAATAGCAGTTTGGTTTGATTGCCATAAAGAAATCATATCCTGCGCCCAGTTTACCATTGTTGGAACATTATCAATTAAATTCCTAAATTGTTGTTGGGCAATTGGAGCAATATACATATAGACAAAAACACCAAGAAGAATTAATACAAGAAATACAAGAATAATTGAAAAGATACGATTTATTTTAAGGTGTTCAAAGAAGTACATTAACGGCTTTGTTAAATAGTAAAGAATACCTGCACCTATAATAGGTACGGCGACGGCCCCTATTACTTTCAAAAAGGGTGTAAAAATAAAATCAGTAACCGAAATAAGTAATATTAACAGAAAAACCATTATGAAAAACACTAAAAACTGAAACCAGCGTTTATGTACCACCAACATCCCAACCTTCACAAATCATTTGTATCTATTTTACCTGTTTCAAAGAATAATAGAAAGTATATCTTATTTAGCTTTACGAACTGTTTTGATACGACGACGCTAAAGTAACAATGATATTCCCAAACAAGACAGCTTTGATCTTTACGTTTTCTATTATTTTAACCTAATTTATGAAATCATAAACGATTCAAAATTTGATCGATAGAATAATCTGTGTAAGTATGCTAAAATTCGTATAGATTATATACAGTTGGAGGACATAACGAATGACCAGTTGGGAACAAGTCTATCAAAAATGGGAAACATTCCAAGATCTTGATGCGAATTTAAAGAATGAGTTAACGAAATTAAATGGAAATCAGCTCGCATTGGAAGATGCTTTTTATAAAGAATTGACATTTGGGACAGGCGGGATGAGAGGGATCATTGGTCCTGGAATAAACCGTATGAATATATATACCATTCGTAAGGCTGTTAATGGACTGGCAAATTATCTATTAGAACATACGGTAAATGTAAAAGACAGAGGTGTTGTAATCGCGTACGATTCCAGACATATGTCAAAAGAATTTGCTATTGAGACAGCAAAAGTATTAGGGGCATTTGGAATAACAGCATATGTGTTTAAATCATTAAGACCGACCCCGCTACTTTCCTTTGCGGTACGTTATTTGGGAACGGTATCAGGAATAATGATTACAGCAAGTCATAATCCTCCAGAATATAACGGTTTTAAGGTGTATAATGAGGATGGTGGACAAATAACACCAAATCAGGCAGCTGACATTATTGCCTGCATTCAACAAACAGACGATGAATTATTAGTTCCCTATATGGATCAAGCTACATTAGAAAAAGAAGAACTAATTAACTGGATTGGGAATGAAATTGATAATGCCTACTTAGAAAAATTGATTGATATATCTAAGCTGCCTGCAGAAGAACGTGAGCAAGAGAAAGCTATACCAATTGTCTTTACACCACTTCACGGAACTGCTTATGAGCTCGTATCTCAGGGATTGGCACAATTGAATTTTACGAATGTTCATGTTGTAGAAGAACAAGCTGTCCCAGATCCAGAGTTTTCTACTGTGAAATCACCTAATCCAGAGGAGCATCAAGCATTCACAAGGGCAATACAACAGGGGAAAAAGCATAATGCAGCTATTTTATTAGCAACAGATCCGGACGCCGATCGTTTAGGTGTTGCTGTCAAAGACGACACGGGTAATTATCAAGTGTTAACTGGTAATCAGTTAGGTGCATTAATGCTGGATTATATTTTATCGCATAGTGATTCGGCATTATTAAAAAGCGGACGGATGCTAAAAACAGTA
This sequence comes from uncultured Virgibacillus sp., assembly GCF_947495635.1. Taxonomy (NCBI): domain Bacteria; kingdom Bacillati; phylum Bacillota; class Bacilli; order Caryophanales; family Bacillaceae; genus Virgibacillus; species uncultured Virgibacillus sp. The sequence goes on from NZ_CANMAB010000148.1 coordinate 3,864, forward strand.
GTGACATCGGAACTAGGTAAAGCAGTGGCGGATTACTATGGAATAACGACAATTAATACTTTGACAGGCTTTAAATATATTGGAGAAAAAATACGGGAGTTTGACGCAACTGGTGAAACATTCGTATTTGGTTATGAGGAGAGCTATGGTTATTTAACGAGTAGCTTTGCACGAGATAAAGATGCGATACAAGCAGCTATGATGGCAAGTGAAATGGCATACTATTGGAAGAATAAAGGTAAAACTTTGCATGATGCGCTTCATGAACTATATGAAAGGCATGGCTATTATAAGGAAGACATGACATCTCTAACTTTAAAAGGGAAGCAAGGGTCTGAGCAAATAGCTAAGATTATGGCTACAATCCGCTCAGAACCATTACAGGAAATTGCTGATTTATGTGTGAAAGCAACAGAAGATTATTTAATTGGTCAACGCTATACGCTCGATAATCCAGAAAATATAGAAGCTATTGAACTACCTAAAGAAAATATGATGAAATTTATTTTAGAACAGCATAGCTGGGTTTGCCTTCGCCCATCAGGTACTGAACCAAAAATCAAATGTTATTATGGGGTTTGTACGGAAAATGAAAAAGAGAGCATACAAAGGATTTCTGCATTAAAACAAGCTATGGAACGGATTCTTGAACAAATTATCGAGGGCTAATATGGTGAATAGATTTGATTCTGTGGGGAAGGCTAGTTACTAAAACTAGACACATGGTAGAATCAATCGTTGACATTTTATGTTTATCGATGTTTAATAGTAAGTAATGTTATATTCCTATTAAAGGGGAGTAGCTGTACAATTTTAGTCGTCATTACGAGAATATTCTCCGGCTGAATTGGCAACGATCGTTGTTAGCGAGACCTTTACCAGTCTAGGTAAGGGTCTTTTTTGATGGTTCTTACCTATTGGTAGGAGCTTTTTTATTTGTACGAAGTTACATAACGTAATTTTAGGTAGAAGTAAAAGCTTCAAGTCGAATATAAGGTTAAAGCTCTATACGAGCGTAGCAGAAGGGAGAGCCTAGAGAATGGGTATTGAATTATTAGTGGAATATTTATGGGTATTAGTAGTTTTAATTGGACTCGAAGGTTTACTAGCCGCTGATAATGCGCTTGTCTTAGCGATAATGGTGAAGCATTTACCGGAAGATCAGCGAAAGAAAGCATTATTCTATGGATTGGCTGGTGCATTTGTATTACGATTTGGTTCATTGTTTATTATTTCATTCCTTGTCGATGTATGGCAAGTACAAGCGATTGGTGCAGCTTACCTGTTATTTATATCGATTAAACATTTATATGATAAGTTAAAATCCAAGGATGAACCAGATGAAGAAGCGAGTGCCAAAGAAGAAAAAGGTAGCGGTTTTTGGATGACCGTCTTAAAAGTAGAATTTGCTGACCTTGCCTTTGCGGTCGATTCTATTCTTGCAGCAGTAGCTTTAGCAGTAGCTTTACCACCAACTAATCTTGGCCATATCGGAAGTCTAGACACCGGACAATTCTTGGTAGTTTTTGCTGGTGGAATGATTGGATTAATTATCATGCGTTTTGCAGCTAATGTTTTTGTGGATTTATTAAATAAGCGTCCTGGTTTGGAAATTGCGGCGTTTGTAATTGTTGGCTGGGTCGGAGTTAAACTAGCTTTAATCGTTCTTGCACATCCAGATATTGCTTGGATACCACATGATTTTCCACATTCAACATTATGGAAATCGATATTCTATGTCGTATTAGTAGGAATTGCGGTTATTGGTTGGTTTACCTCTAGCGATGCAAACAAAAAAGAAAAAGCTCAGGATTAACGTCAATGAATGATCTTTTATGAAGGAATAGATTAGGTTTTCAAAAAAGTCTCTTTTAAAATCAGTGGAATGGTCATCTTAGTCGACAACACGTTAACCTCGTGTGAGGGAGAAGCGCTCTCTGTGGTTCAATTTTTGTTCAACTCCCTACAAAGAAATAATAGGGGAAAGTAAAGCAGTGTGGTACTACCAATCAGTGGGTGCTAAACAAAACCCCCCACTGATTGAAGTTTCACTGTATTTTTTGAGCGTACCTGTATAGGCTGCTGAATTATTGTGATTATTCTGATGAAATACTTTTTATAATTATGTGAGCAGGGTTTGAAGCATAACTATTCCCTTTAGAAATGGATGTTTAGTAGTCTATAGCTAAGAGGTGATTACATGGCAGAGCATCATTTTCATTTAAAAGCAGATTGGCCAGGTGGGAGAAATAGTCAAGGCTTCCTAGAGACAGGTAACTTGAAAACAAATATATCTATACCACCTGAAATGGATGGTCCAGGAATTGGAACAAATCCGGACGAAATGCTATTAGGTGCAGCTGCTACCTGTTATATTATTACATTAGCAGCAATGATTGAAAGAGCGGAATTGCCTTTAAAGCAAATGTATTTACATTCGGAAGGGATCGTGGACGTGACAAAGGGAGTATTCACGTATAAGCGAATTATACATCGGCCAACGGTTACTTTAACAGAGCATGCGACAGAAGGTCAACATAGTCAACTCCGCAAATTAGTCATCAAGGCAGAACAAAGCTGTATGATTTCTAGAGCATTAAAAGGAAATGTGGAAATTGAATTAGAACCAACCCTAGTTTGATAAGTGTTTGTCACAAAATTTAGTCTAGCAGATAAGGCTTGGAATGACCGAGTTTCATTTTAAAAAAACAGGAAAGGAAGCTGACTATTGAGGCAGCTTCTTTTTAATGGTTCACTAACAGATGGAATGATGTTACCTAAAGGAATCGTTCCAAGCGAGATAAACTACTGGGGGTATTTGTCATTTTTGATTATACAGAAAGGGATAGATTCTTATATCGAAGATCTGCTCCATTTTGAAAAAGCAGATCCAGAGTGTAGTACATATCCTAGGCTCAAAAAATCAGATGATAAAGCTGGATTAGTAATTAGCTTTTAAAATCACAATATTCTATTTATGTTAGCCGGTTTCTTTAGGAGAAACCGGTTTTTTTAAAAGATAAGAAAGTATAAAATCGGTGCAATGACTGCGTTAAGCCAAGTAGTTATTTTGAAATGTTTGATGTATATTGGCAATGCTCCGACTAATTACTTC
>NZ_CANMAB010000149.1:0-6971 GCF_947495635.1 uncultured Virgibacillus sp.
GAGGCCGTGCCCGCGGAAAGCGAAGTAATTAGTCGGAGCATTGCCAATAGACATCAAACATTTCAAAATAACTACTTCGCTTAACGCAGTCATTGCACTGATTTTATACTTTCTTAACTTAAAAAAAAGAACCGAGAAAGCGTACCTTTGGTACGTTCTCGATCCTAATTGATAGCATAGAAAGATTTAATACATAGTCCCTATCTTCTTCCCCTTCGTTGTAAAGCGAAGTCAAAAATTGTAAAAAAGAATTACAGGGAAACCTTATATTAGATATCTTACCTTCACTTATTCAACTGTAACACTCTTCGCTAAGTTACGTGGTTTATCTACGTCACAGTCACGATGAAGTGCAGCATAGTATGCTAATAGCTGCAAAGGTACGACACTAACAAGTGGTGTCAATAATTCATGTACATGTGGGATAACAAAAGCATCCGTATCCTGCTCAAGTCCCTTCATGCTAATCACTAATGCATTGGCTCCGCGAGCAACTACTTCTTGCACGTTTCCACGGATGGAATAGTTCACATTATCTTGTGAAGCAAGGGCAATAACTGGTGTACCCTCTTCGATTAAAGCAATGGTGCCATGTTTTAATTCTCCTCCAGCAAAGCCTTCTGCCTGAATATAAGAGATTTCCTTCAGTTTTAATGCACCTTCCATACATACATGATAATCGGTACTACGGCCAATGAAGAAGGCATTCCGTGTTGTTCCTAGATATTCACGGACTAAATCTTCAATTGCCTCTTTTTGATCTGTTAATACTTCCATCGCATTTGCAACAATGGCAAGTTCTTGTAATGGATCAAAGTCTAAATCCAATCCTTTTGCCTTTGCAGTATCTACAGCTAAAATAGCTAAGACTGCTAGCTGTGCCGTATACGCTTTTGTGGATGCTACGGCAATTTCCGGACCTGCATATAGATTTAACGTATAGTCTGCTTCACGAGAAAGGGTGGATCCTGGTACATTGGTTATCGTCAATGCTGGATGTCCCAATTCTTTTATCTTTACTAACACAGCACGACTATCTGCTGTTTCACCACTTTGGGAAATGAAAATAAACAATGGCTTTTCAGATAGTAATGGCATGTTATAGGAAAATTCACTAGCAATATGGACTTCTACTGGAATATGCGCTAATTTTTCAATAAACTCTTTGCCGACTAGTCCGGCATGATAGCTGGTACCGGCTGCAATGATATAAATACGATCGCAAACCTTCATAGCCTGACGTACATTTGCATCAAGCTTTAATTCATTGTTCTCTGTTTGATATTCATGAATAATTTTGCGCATGACAAATGGCTGTTCATCTATTTCCTTCAACATGAAATGAGAATAAGTTCCCTTTTCGATGTCACTTGCATCAATTTTTGTTGTAAATGGTTGACGCTCAAGGACCTTACCGTTCAGGTTCTGTACCTCTACAAAATTCCGATTAACCAGTACGATTTCCTGATCATGAATCTCCAAGTATTGATTTGTTTCTTTTAACGTTGCCATTGCATCACTTGCAACAACATTAAAACCATCGCCCAAACCAACTAATAAAGGACTTTTATTTTTTGCAACGTATAGCGTATCATGGTCTTCATTATCAATCAGGCCAATCGCATATGACCCCTTTAATAGACTCATTGCTTTACGAAAACTTTTTGCTGTATCGTTTGTTTCTGCAAAAAATTGTTCAACAAGCTGAACAATGACTTCCGTATCCGTTTCACTAACAAAATCAACAGCTTGTAGGTATTCTCTTTTTATATCCTGATAATTCTCAATAACCCCATTATGAACTAGTGTAAACCTTCCAGACGCGCTTTGGTGTGGGTGTGCATTCTCTTCACTTGGCACACCATGTGTTGCCCAGCGGGTATGGCCGATTCCCATCGTTGCATGAACAGAGCTATCTACACGTTGTCTTAACGCGGCAATACGTCCTTTTACTTTAAAAAGATTAATTCCATTATCATTAAGCATTGCAATACCAGCAGAGTCGTACCCTCGATATTCCAGTTTTTCAAGTCCGTTTAATAAAATTTCCTTCGTGTCATTTTGTCCAATATAACCTACAATTCCACACATGTTTGTGGCCTCCTTATATAAAGGGGCAGACAAACGAACCAATAATTTATTGTTACAGGGGCGTTGTGCTGCCCCTTTCTCGTGATTGTTGTATGTCACCTTGCTTTTTTCCTTTGGCCAACAAGTTACCTTGTTGTTTTGAGAAAAAGCGTTACAATGGAGGTGAGCAATCGGGAGGCACCCGCCGAACAATTCGATAACCTCCAACCTCGTCAACTATCTTCCATCGCTCGGAAAGAATAGTCCTGGCGCTTTGTAAAACATATAAAAGCGTTCTTTAATGCTCCTTTCTTTTCTAGAATAAAACGTAATTTCCTACTAATAGGATACACCACATTTTAACCTTATTCTCTGATTTGCGTCAATCATTTTTTTGTGATGCTATATTACTATATGATTACAAATTGGCATTGTTCATACAATGTGACTAATATGCTTCTAAAAATCTTCCCATTTACATGTCCTTAGCAGAAGAAAAGAGGCACCATGTATGAAGTACCTCTTTTACCAAAACTGTTTATTTGTTTTATATAACCGAATCGTTGAAAACGGAGCGAGTAACCATAGAATACCTCCGATGGTAAGGGTGGCTATCCAAAATGGCTTCTCCTCAAATGTTAATACACCGCCAAAATAAAATATGGTAATACAGCTTAATACTAAAAATAATAAGGAGGTGAGAAGCAGGTAAATAAATATTCCACCATAAAAATATAAAATATTACGATTTCGCTTAATAATACCATCACGCACTGGATAACATCTTAGTTCTTCTGCTGGTTTTTCATTAGCAAGCACATACCAATTTCCTTGGTGACACACTTCCTCCCAGCCCTCACTCTGTATAGCTTCAGGCAGGTGGTAATCCATTGCTTTATCATATACAATATGATAGTGAACCCTCTGAGGATGTTGCGCTTCCTCAAAGATAAATAATCGCTTATTCGTTCTGATCTTCGTCAGTCGATAACCCGCTAATGCCATATCATGCAACCAGTTCTCCATTTTTCTTATATCATAACTCCAAAATGGCTTCCATTTTTTTCTCATTGGACTAACCCTCCCTCTGAGCCTATTTCATGAAGTTATTTGAACCCCCTTATTTCATAATTACGCTACCATTGACCATTTATTACATTTTTTTACGATGTTCTTCTTAACGTAAAATAAATATTGGGGTTTTACTACTCAAAAACCTGCGGTAAACTATAGAAAATCATTAAAGTGAACTTCAATCAGTTGGGAGTTTTGTTTATCCTCTAAATACTACAACAGTATGACCTAAAGACCTTTAAACCAATTGGATATTTACTGACAGTCATTCCCCCACTTATATCGCTTGAAGTGAAATCCTACTGCCTGTTATATCCAACAAAAAAGGGGAGGTTCCAATGGAATTCAAGAAGATGTATAAAGAATATCAGCCCTATCTATTTTCCATAGCGTATCGAATGCTGGGCTCCGTTACAGACGCAGAGGATATTGTTCATGATTCCTTATTACAAATGAACCAAAAAACGGCTCATATAAAAGATCTCAAATCGTACCTTGCGAAAACAACGACCAATCATTGTATTAACTTTTTAAAATCTGCACGTACACAAAGGGAAACCTACACTGGCACCTGGTTACCTGAACCACAAGTTCATTTTATCAAGCAGCCATTAGACAAGGTAATTACAGATGAGGCAATCTCATATGCATTTTTAGTTTTAATGGAGCAATTAACTCCGACAGAAAGAGCTGTGTTCGTTTTAAAGGAAGCAATGGCCTATCATTATGTTGAAATTGCTAATATCATAAATAAAACAGAAGTAAACACTAGGAAAATATATAGTCGTGCTAAGAAAAAATTACAAAACGACTTATTTTCCGCCCACACAAACCACGCTGATCGTGCCGAGAACCTTACAAAATCATTCCTTGATGCTACAACTACAGGTGATTTTGATGAATTTATTCATGTGCTTACAGAGGATGTTGTTCTAGTTACAGATGGGGGCGGGAAAGTACTTGCTGCCATCTATCCAATTCTAAATAAGCGCCGTGTATCAGCTTTCCTTAAAGGAATTTTCTCTAAGGGGAGTTTTAGTGGGAAACTTTACGCTGTCATCGTCAATGGTCAACAAGGTATTTTACAAGTTAAAGATGGTCGTCCAGTAAAAATCATTACCTTTGCTTTAGATAGAAGTCAAAAGAATATAAGTCGCATTTATATTGTTTCTAATCCGGATAAATTAAACCGGATTTCAATACCTAGACACTGATAATGAGAGAGCACACACACAGCTCTCTCTTTTTTGTCACAAAACAGCTAGCTATTTTGTCTATATAGTGAAGGGCCAATATTTAAAAGGAGTGATTTTGAATGGAACAACGAATCAATTATCAGAAGACGTCACCTGAAATTGTCAAATTACTAGTGCAGCTTGAGGAATACAAGAAAAAAACAGCGTTTGATCTGAAATTAATCGAATTAATTAAAATTCGCGTATCACAGATGAATGGCTGTGCTTTTTGTATCGACATGCATACGAAGGATGCGCGGGCAATAGGAGAAACCGAGCAAAGGATATATTGTTTACAAGCTTGGCGTGAGGCACCATTTTATACAGAAACCGAGCGTGCAGCTTTAGCATTAGCAGAAGCTGTGACTGCTATCTCAGTAAATGGTGTGCCTGATAAACTATATAAACAGACACGCATGTACTTTGATGAAAAGCAATATATTGATCTTGTAGCCCTTATTATTACCATCAATTGCTGGAATCGTTTGTCTATTTCCGTTAATAATGTACCTGGAAATTACAGCCCTGTTACCGCAAAATAGCTTGATACCAGAGCAAGTATTCTATCAACAAGTATAGGTACTTGCTCTACTTGTTTAAAGTATTCACGTTAAGTAGCAGCTGTAATGTCACAAAAAACAAAAATGCTGCTGTAATGAAGCTAACATAACCCCATATATTCAATTTATCTTTTCTCACTTCGTTTATTCCCATTACGATGAATAACAATCCTAATAATAAAATAGGTAATGGCATGAAACGCAAATCTCCTGTTAAAAGTTGATAACCTGATAACACGATAATCGTTAACTGTAAGCTTCTTCTACTAACCCTGATGATAACCACTTCCCTAAATGCGTAATTCCATTTCACGAAGATTAGATGTTAGTCCTTTATACGTAAAGACTTCACGGGAAAAACTTTGAAACTCTTTTTCTAATCCGTTGATAATAAAGACCTGATTGAAGCGAAAAGGTAGCAAACTCAATAACCGCTATACCAAAAACAATTAGCATAAACCAATCCATTTTGCCCATATCCGCTGACCACTGCATTGAAAAAAGCACCACGTACATGCTAGTCATCGGAAGCATCATGAAAAGATGAGAAAATGCAATTCGCTTAGCATGATCTAACATATGGACTGTATCGTTATATAATTGCGGCAACTCTTCACCCTCTTCATAGGCCATAGACCAAATCGACCATTTATTCATAAATCCTTTTGATGCATGCATTAGCCTCCATCCAGCACCAAGGTGCATATCAAAGTAAGCGCGATTTAACTCTTTCTGGTAGTCCACACAATATCGAATATGCTGCGGCCTACTATCTTTGAAATAAAATCTTATTCCAAATGTACGAACTGCTACGAACTGCTTCCCCTGCTTAGCCATCGCTTCTAACCATTTCTCTAACTTATCAGGTGCATATATCCATCCTAACCTCCATTTTACAAAGTCTGACGTATACTTTTCTTGCGACAACCTCTGTTTGTTTTCTAACACGTCGCACGCTTCTAATTGCTTTACCGATTGATTTAATTTGAAAAAAGAATATGGAATATACATCCATAGCGATAAGCCGATTAATGCTGTGAATAGCCATCCTGGCCCTCCCTCTACAGATGGTGGCACACCAGCCATTACTAACGAAACTCCCAGTAACAAAACGGGTGGAAGGGCAGTGAATATCAAGGCGAGTAATAGTATGAAAAATAACTTTCTAAGGGTATCGTTTCTCCGTATCATTCCTTCCCTAGCTGGAAGTGTTGTAATATCATGTAATGTTTTTTCGTTACGCAGTACATGCCAATTTCGCTCTGCATAAATTTGTCTCCAGCCATCCTCCTGTAATGCTTTCGATAGATCAGCTTTACCCCTTTTCTCGTGTTCTATCCAATATGTTGGTGTTTGCATGATTGTACCTGCTTTTTCAAAATAAAACCGTCTTGTTAACCGATTGAACTTCACAAAGTGATAACCCTGCTGTGCCATATATGTTAACCAATTCTCTGTCGCATTTACATCATAACTCCAAAATGGACGGAATACGCTAATCATAATAGCTCCTCCCCATACTTTATTGCGTTAGCATGCAATTCTTTTAACCGTTGTATTTCTATCTGTAATAAATTCTGACCTTTCTGGGTAATTTCATAGATCTTCTTGCGTTTACTGTCTGAATAAACACTAATCAACCCATCTCGGTGCATCTTAGTCAACGTACCGTAAACTGTTCCAGACCCGAGACGAATTCGATAATTGGTTATTTCTTCGACATGCTTAATGATTCCATAGCCATGTCTTGGTTCAATTAAAGAAATAAGAATATAAAAAGCTGTCTCTGTCATTGGTATGTAACTTTTCAGCAGTTTCTCACGCTTCATCACATCCACCTACTATCTACTTGATATGTCACAACTCGACTATATCGCATCGTGACATATCGGTCAACGATGATATAAAGGATGCACCATGTTCTTCTACTATGAATAAAGTGAAACTTCAATCCGCGGGGTTTCGGATTGATAGTTGAACCAATCGGACATTTACTGGCAGTTGTTCCCACACTTACTTCACTTTATTGCTT
>NZ_CANMAB010000150.1:0-6824 GCF_947495635.1 uncultured Virgibacillus sp.
ATTCCATAATAGCTACTAGAGGAAGCGTAAATCTGAGCATTTAGTGATAAGGACTGAGCGAATTTTGCTCCGTTTTTTTAGAAAGATAAGAAAGTATAAAAATTTGGCTATACCATAGTGTTTCTTATGTATAGCAAAATTTGTCGAACGATTACCTCTTTTTATTTGTTGAAAATGTGTTAATATAGTGATTAATAAAATATTATGTTGAAGCTTGACGAAAGTTGTTTACAGTCAAGTGATAATAAGCCTTGTTTTTCTTTGTTGGAAAGGAGTTTAAAATTAATGTCCTTACCTACTATGTTTATTTCGGGTAAAGATGAGCTATCATTGGAGCAGTTAAAGGAATTTCTATCACGGGATCATAATGATGAAACAGTGATACAATTAATCCGAAAATACTGCTTACAATCATCATCGCGAGATATTCAGAAAAAAGGCATGGAATTTTTATATATGAATGGCTTCTTTGGAGAATTGCAACAATTGATTGAGAAGAATCTGAAATCCACCTATACTTCCAACAGACAATGGGCATCTATTTATCAGTTAATGATAGATAGAAGAATAAAGAGAACTCCTCCACATGAATTGCTACAGAGAATTAAACGAATGCCAACAATAAACGACCCCGAAACAGAATGCCTAATAGAATTTGTTAAGGTAACTTTATATTATGATCTAAATCAACTGGGAAAATTGGGTAATTTTTTAGAAATCCAACAACAATTATTTGCTAGAATCGATGACAGACTTCTTGTTTCCTTTTTCAATATAAGACTCAATCATATTTTAATGATTTATTATATGTCGAGAAATGAACTTATTATGGCGAGGAAATGTGCCTATAGAGTACTTAATCTTTCACAAAACCCTTCAACAAAAGCAGGCGTTCATATAAAACTTGGGTTCTCCTATACATTTGATACGTACTTTCAAGCAATGCATCATTTAGAAGAGGCTACTGCTTTAGCTGAAAAATATGAGCTAAAAGATGTCTTGCATCTAATTCGAAATAACAATATTCCTTTTATAGCTGCACATTTTAAAAAGGTGGAAGGTATAACCACCGTAGATAAAAGTGAACAGGCACATATTGAAATTGCAAAAGGGAATAAAGACAAAGCGATTGAGATATTAAGTAATATCCCATTAAATAGCCCTTTTAGACTATATTACATGGGAAAAGCAAAACATGATAAACGACTGTTGTTGCAATCTCATAAGGATTTTATTGAGAAGCGCAGTGATTATTTCTTTAGTAGGTTACCTCTCAATATATTGAAGACAATGTGAAAAAATATTCCGAGAGTGGTGAAGAAGAATTAATTAAATGAAAACTAAATAGGTGATTAACGATTCAACTTTTTCTAACCTTATATTCCTTAGGAGGTAATAAAATGAAAAAGGTAAAATCTTTTCTTTGTATGGCTGTATTGGTGATGATGATTTCTTTAGTTCCTGGTAATATTTCTGCTGATTCCGGTGTGTCTATACAAGCCGACCCTGATCTTGGACCGTTAGACTAAAAGTAAAGAGAATTTACGTAGTCTATTAGGAAAAGAATCAAGACCAAGAAAAAAATACAGTATTACTGGTAGGAAGCGTGACAAGGAGCACTAATGCAAGATGAAAAGGTTGAATCGTTTTTTATATATTTTTACTACTTATTACTTCGCAAGAAATTGATATGTTCATATTCAGGGAACGTTCTGCTACTTTCCTCATTAAAAAATGCATGTCCTTCTTTCCTTAAAGATGGTTTTTTAATCATAAACACACCTACTCGATAATAAACTTATACAAACCAATCATTCCGAAATGTCTGAGGTGAGAGCATGTGTGGCTTTATTTCTGGTTACACACATAAATCAGCTAATTTGTATATATAAATAACAGAATATTAAGTAAAATACAATAATGGATGTAGACACGTAAAAACAAGTATACATAGCGACTTATTTTATGATTTCAACATATATGCAGGCCACTAATGGAACACCTTGTCTCAATACCACCTCGGAAATATACAACTCAGGGAGGCGAACGGTGTGCACGATTACATCAAAGAAAGGACTATCAGGATAGGAAATTACGTCGTGGAGACAAAGAAAACTGTCCGAGTGATAGCGAAAGAATTTGGTGTTTCTAAAAGCACAGTCCATAAAGACTTAACAGAACGATTACCAGAGATTAATCCAGAATTGGCAAACAGGGTAAAGAAGGTTCTTGAGCATCATAAGGCTATCCGTCATTTGCGTGGAGGAGAAGCAACGAGAAAAAAATATAAAATCGAGCCTAAACATACAGAGGAGGCAAAGCCAGTAGGATAAGTGGTTATAACAAAATTAGTGGAAATTAAAGAGGCTGAGACAAAAGAATGAATAAACAGTGAAAAACGAACGATTATTAGTTTAGGTTTAATTATCGTTCGTTTTTTGATTGGGATCATTCATTTAGCATCTGAAATATGCAAGACTCCCGCGGGAACAGCACGAGTCCGAAGATCCACTTGGTAACGTATTTTTCTTTACTAAGTTAGCTGATGCTGTGCCCGCGGAAAGAGCGTATATTTTAATGGTGCGGCGATGATACTCCTATTGATAACATGGTTATTCGTATTTTGAGTAAAGAAGTTGTTAGTTACCCCCGGGCCTCTTTAGGATGTGATTAGACCGTATTCGTTAATGATATTATTTAAACATTTACCCCTGTCGAATTTCCTAGACAAAATTTAAATAAAATGCAGTTAATTGTAGAGTTTTGTGGTAAAATATTATATTAGTAGCAGTATGGATAAAAAAGAGATAGTAATCTAAGTAGGAGGATCTGAACCCATGTTTTCTAGGGATATTGGAATTGATCTTGGTACAGCCAATGTATTAATTCATGTTAAAGGAAAAGGAATAGTTTTGAATGAGCCATCCGTTGTGGCGATGGACCGACACACAGGAAAAGTGCTAGAGGTTGGTGAGGCTGCAAGAAAAATGGTTGGACGTACACCAGGGAACATAGAAGCAATTCGTCCATTAAAGGATGGAGTAATTGCTGATTTTGATGTTACAGAAGCTATGCTGAAGCATTTTATCAATAAAATAAACGTAAAAGGAGTTTTGTCTAAGCCGCGTATACTTATCTGTTGTCCAACCAACATCACGAAGGTTGAGCAAAAGGCTATTAAAGAAGCAGCGGAAAAATCAGGTGGTAAAAAAGTTTACCTAGAAGAAGAGCCAAAGGTAGCAGCAATTGGTGCTGGTATGGAAATCTTCCAGCCGAGTGGAAATATGGTTGTTGATATAGGTGGAGGTACGACAGATGTAGCCGTTTTATCAATGGGCGATATTGTGACATCTGAGTCCATTAAAATGGCCGGTGATAAATTTGATATCGAAATTTTACAATACATAAAGAAAAAGTACAAACTATTAATTGGTGAAAGAACTGCAGAAGAGATAAAAATAAATGTGGCAACGGTATTCAAGGGTGGAAGAAATGAAGAAATGGAAATCCGAGGTCGTGATATGGTATCAGGATTACCACGTACTATTTCCGTTAATTCTACTGAAATTGAAGCAGCATTACGTGAATCCGTATTCCTAATCGTACAGGCTGCAAAATCTGTACTAGAACGTACGCCACCAGAATTATCTGCTGATATTATTGACCGAGGGGTCATTCTAACAGGTGGCGGAGCATTAATTCACGGTATTGATGAGTTACTTGCAGAAGAGCTTAAGGTGCCTGTTTTCATTGCAGAGGAGCCAATGAGCTGTGTAGCAAAAGGTACAGGAATGATGCTGGAAAATATTGATAAGATTGAACGCAAAAAAGTTATCTAACGGAATGAAGACCTGTTAAAAATCAGATCGAGGAGGGGACGTCTTGTTAAGAGGCTTTTATACGGCTGCAAGCGGGATGATTGCTCAGCAACGTCAACAGGAAGCTTTTTCTAACAATATTTCCAATGCCAATACTCCAGGATATAAAGCCGATCAGACAAGCTTGCGAGCATTTCCGGAAATGTTAATGAATCAAATGGGTGGAAAAGAAGTTCCCACAAGTACATCGATGCATGTACCTATACAACAGCCAATTGGCTCATTAAATACAGGGGTGTATGTTCAGGAAACCATTCCAAACTTTACCCAGGGTGATATGAGAGAAACTGGTATTGCCACGGACCTTGCAATCGTTAATGGTGAATTACCCGATGAGGCCGGAAGTTTATTTTTTACTGTTCAAGACACTGATGGAGAAATTCGTTACACTAGAAATGGAAATTTTACGGTTGATGGACAAGGGTATTTAGTAACAAATCAAGGCTTCTACGTGCTTGATCAGTCAGGAGAGCCGATTTATACAAATGGAATGGAGTTTAGCGTAACACCAGACGGCTTGCTGCAAACTCCCGAGCAGTCTGTTAATTTGGGAGTAGCGTATGCAACAGATGCTAATGGGTTAACGAAAGAAGGAAATGGGTTATATGCAGGAGACGCTGCAGATTTACCCCCAGGCGTAACATTTTCAATCAAACAAGGATTTCTTGAAAGGTCAAATGTAGATTCACTTCAATCTATGACGCAAATGATGGAGTCTTATCGATTGTTTGAGACGAATCAACGAGTATTGAAAGCTTATGATGAGAGTATGGGGAAGGCAGTAAGCGAAATTGCGCGTCTAGTCTAGGGGGAATAAGGTATGTCCAGAACGATGATACAAGCAGCAGTCACAATGAATCAACTGCAAAATAAACTGGATCTAATCGGAAATAATATGGCGAATAGTCAAACAACTGGCTTTAAAAGCAGACAAGCCGATTTTTCTTCTTTATTATTTCAGCAAATGAATAACATGACAGACCCTGCAAATGCAGAAGGTAGACTAACACCGGATGGACTACGTATTGGAGCAGGTGCAAAACTCGGTTCAACAAATATAAACCTCTCACAAGGTACGCTCACTGAAACAGAACGAGCATTAGATACGGCGCTTTTGGGTGAAAATCATTTTTACCAAGTACAAGTAGTCGAAAATGGTGTAACAGAAACGCGTTATACCCGTGATGGAGCGTTTTACTTAAGTCCTATGAACAATGATCAAGAAGTTATGTTAACCAACAGTGATGGCAGCCCAATACTTGGAGTAAATGGACCTATTCTAATAGAAGAAGGCTTTGATGATATTGCTATTCAGCCAAATGGTCAGATTGAGGTAAGAAGAGGAAACCAAACGGAGGTTGTTGGTCGACTTGCAATTGTTGAAGCCGTTCGACCTCGATTATTAGAGGCTACGGGGAATAATGAGTTTAAATTACCAAACTTAAATGAGCTTGGTTTTAATTTCGGTGAAATCATCCAAAATGTAGGCGACAATGAGTCTTTATTAAAAAGTGGAGCATTAGAAATGTCTAATGTAGATATATCAAAAGAAATGTCAGATTTAATCATGACACAACGTTCATATCAATTTAATGCAAGAACCATATCTATGAGTGATCAAATGTCAGGCTTAGTAAATCAATTACGCTAATGTATTAACTTGCTCATAAGAATTAAAATGTTATGCCTATGTATTTTTAAAGGAATAAGGAGAAACAAATCATGTCTATAAATCAAGAGGATCGAGCAATGTCGGAAAAAAAACCTAAGAGGCCTTCTAAATTTCAGCGATTTTTAAATCGGATGAAAGAGAAAAAGGATCGTCCTGTTGAAGCGGAAGGAAAAATGAGAAAATCTCAAAAACAGAAGCAAAAGCAGGAGAGAAAAATGGGAAAAAGACCAAGGTTGCGGATTTTCCCCATTTGGTTACGGATCATTGTCGTTCTTCTTTTTTGTGCTATTGCATTAGTGGCAGGATTAATGATTGGATACGGTGTAATAGGTGATGGCACTCCGGTAGATGTATTAAAGAAAGAGACTTGGCAGCATATTATTGATATAGTAACTAAAACAGAATAAAATGAAAGCATCTAGTCGAATACCAAAGAAGATTAGATGCTCTTTTTTATCCCGCATATAATCGGCAGTAAGCCCCTCACTTCAAGTAATGAAGAAAAACCAATATGGGGAAGTGATGGATCAACTGCAGGTAAATGTCCGATTGGTTCAAAGACCTTTAGGTCATACCCTTGTGGTACTACCAATCCGTGGGGAGGAAACAAAACCCTGGTTGAGTTTTCCTTAGTATATGAGAACACAGTTGATTTCCAAAACAGACGGTTGTTTTCACCGTAAATGTTTTTCTCCGGCAAATACAATGGTAGCATTGCAATGGACAGAAAATGTTTAACAATAAAATAAAAAAAGGAGAGATCTTATGAATATTGAACAAATTAAAGAAACGATCCCACACCGTTATCCTTTCCTATTAGTAGATCGGGTTACGGAAATAGAAGAGGGAAAAAGGGTATCTGGGATAAAAAATGTATCTGCTAATGAACCGTTTTTTCAAGGGCATTTTCCGGATTACGCAGTAATGCCTGGTGTTTTAATACTTGAAGCACTTGCTCAAGTTGGAGCAATTGCAATGCTCGGTTTAGAAGAAAATAAAGGGAAGATAGGATTTTTAGCTGGCGTTGACAAGTGTCGCTTTAAAAGACAGGTGAAACCAGGTGATCAATTGCATATGGATGTAGAGATAGTGCGATTAAAAGGTCCAATTGGTAAAGGAAAAGCTATTGCTAAAGTGGATGGAGAAGTTGCCTGTGAAGCTGAGATTATGTTCGCTATAAAATAGTCTTCTTTTTTATAAGTTAAGAAAGTATAAATTCAGTGCAATGACTGCGTTAAGCCAAGTAGTTATTTTGAAATGTTTGATGTATATTG
>NZ_CANMAB010000151.1:0-6522 GCF_947495635.1 uncultured Virgibacillus sp.
AAGCCTAAATTATAACAAAAAAGATTCCAGCTATCATTTTTTGATAACTGGAATCTTTTTTAACTTCATAAGGGCTAATTATGTCCCAGCCCCTTTTTTTAATAGTTTAGGAAATTAAAAAATTAGCCCATGTAGATAAATAGGGATGCGTTGAGCCGCTTCCGGCTTCAGCGCCCAGAAACGATACGACTTCACGAATCGCCCTACAGTCATCATCGGCTCGCAAACTCACCGTGATTCCTTTAACTCCGTTGACTTGCACCAGTCGCTACGTTTCTAATCGGACGCTTGCGCTTTTGTTCTTGGTTTTAATCGTAGTTGCCTTGCATATCTTAAAGAAACTTGTTTTTCTTCTGTTTCTGTCATTGTGATTCTTTTTTCTTGAAATGAAAATCCGCTGGCTTCATAAAGGGAGTGCCGTATATGTTTCCCTCTTGTACAGATAGTGGCTATAGCTTTGTATGACCTATCCTTAGTTTTACAATAGATATATTCACGTATGATCCCGCATTTTATAATATATAATATTCACTCCCCCTCATAATTCAAAAAAATAAGTGATAATAGCATTTAAGAGAAATTCTTAATCGAATAGATACAATTAAAAAAGGGATAATTGACCCTAAAGTGGTCTCATTATCCCTATATCAAATATGTGTTCTCATAAGTAATGCCTTTTAAGACTCCATGTCTATTGTATTTCGTCTTTTACTTTGCTGAATAATGTAGTAGGCCAAAGTGGCAAGCCCATAAATACCCTCCAAATGATTCCTTTTAGTAAATTCATTTCCATCTGTGTCCTTCTTCACTTTCATGACAGCATCTACTAGCGAAGAGGATGCGTAATTGGCTGCCCTTGTTGCATCGCCCACTAACTGAAATATGGGAGTTAATTCTTTAACTTGTTGATTTACTTCATGAAGCGTGTCATTCCCTGATCGTAGGGCTTCAGTAGCTTGAGAAGTAAGCTCTTCCATTTGTTGAGGAAGACCACTAGTTGTTTTCTGTAAATTATTTAATATCCCAGCAAGTTTATTAAGTGGTTTAATTAAAATAACTACAAGTATGAAAAGTGCTATTCCAATAATAACAACACCAATACCTAACCAATCCATTTTTTCTACCCCTTTCATGAAAATACATACAGCTTGCACCGATTTAGTTCAGTGCTACAAATTGGGTGTTTTGATATTTTCTTATGTATTTCTTTAATATACCACGAAACCATAAAAAGTAAACGGTGGATCATAGGATGTAATAGCATATTTTACCGGTATGTCCCATAAAATAGAAAAGCATAAAAAAAGGGGACGAGGGTCATGAAACATATTATGAAGATAGTCATATGGGGATTAGGTGCACTATTATTACTATTTCTTATTCAATTTCCGATTCAGAAAAATGAGTCCTCGTGGGTAGGCTCATCATGGTCGTTACCGCTATCTGGAAAAACGATTGTTATTGATCCAGGACATGGCGGACCAGATGGGGGGGCAGTAGGTAAGGATGATACGCTAGAGAAGGATATTTCCTTAGAAGTGTCTAAAAAACTGCAAAAGTACTTGCAACAATCTGGAGCATTGGTTTATCTAACACGTGAAGAAGATAAAGACCTAGCTGCGGAAGATACCAAAGGACTAGCAAGAAGAAAATCAGAGGATATTCGAAAGAGGCTAGCGTTTATAAAGGATAAAGAAGCAGACTTTTTTATTACGATGCACTTAAATGCATTGCCATCCTCTCGCTGGAGCGGAGCGCAAACATTTTATTTTCCGGGCATGGATGAGAATAAGCATTTAGCCAAAATGATTCAGTCTGAGATTATTCGCAATTTAGAAAACACGAACCGTACACCATTACCTATTAACAGCGTATATTTGTTAAAGCATGCCGAAGTTCCAGGGGCTTTGGTAGAAATAGGTTTTCTATCTAATGAGCGAGAGCTGGAATTGTTGAAGGATAGGAACTATCAACTAAAAATGGCAGCGAGTATCTATGAAGGTATTCTAAGGTATGCCACAGAAGATATGAAAGAAGAAAAGGATAACTAGCTAAGAAAACGATTACTATCCCTTTTATTACACAGCATATTACTTAGAATTTCTATGTTTTATGTTATACTAGCCTTGAATGAAATAACAATAAGGGCAGACAGTTTAAAAGGGATGGTGATTTATTGTGTTAACAAAAGATGAAGTTATACAACTGCTTAACCCTGTTAAAGATCCGTTTTTACATATAACGCTTGAGAAAACAGAAGGCGTAAAGGAAGTGACTATTAAGGAAGATAAGAAGCATATCAGTGTTAAAATTGGTATTGCTAAAACGAATACAGCTGAGCAGATGCAGCTTCAACAGGAAATTGTAGGCATTCTAAAGAAACATGGAGCTGTAACGGTTGGCTTGCGTTTCGAACAGTTACCAGACGATATCATTAAGAAGTATCAGCCATCAGTTGAAGCAGAGCAAGAGGCTGCTTTAATGGGTGGTCATAAAAATACGAAATTCATTGCTGTTTCAAGTGGTAAAGGTGGCGTTGGTAAGTCTACTGTAACCGTTAACTTAGCAATTTCTTTAATGCGCTTAGGGAAAAAGGTAGGAATTATCGATGCTGATATTTATGGGTTTAGTGTTCCAGATATGATGGGAGTAGAGGAGCGCCCGGCTGTACGTGGTGAGAAGATTATTCCGGTAGAACGATTCGGTGTAAAAGTAATTTCCATGGGCTTCTTTGTTGAGGATAACTCACCAATTATTTGGCGCGGACCAATGCTCGGTAAAATGTTGAACAGTTTTTTTAAAGAGGTAGAATGGGGCGATTTAGATTATTTACTACTTGATTTACCACCGGGGACTGGTGACATTGCTATGGATGTTCATGAATTGCTTCCAACCTGTAAAGAAGTAATTGTTACTACACCTCATCCAACAGCGGCCTTTGTTGCTGCCCGTGCAGGACAAATGGCGTTGAAGACAGATCATGAAATTCTTGGTGTCGTTGAGAATATGGCCTATTTTGAAAGTAAGGCTACTGGTGAAAAAGAATATGTATTCGGTCAAGGTGGAGGTAAAAAGCTTGCTGAAGTGCTTAAAACAAAAGTACTTGGTCAATTGCCATTACAGCAGCCTTATGAGGAAGAAGATGAATTTGCTCCTTCCATTTACCAGCAGGATCATCCGAATGGACAAGCATATCACAAAATAGCTTCAAAAATTGTTGCGATGCTGGAAGAATAGTACGGCATAACCAGAAATCAATAGTAATTCAAGGCATGGTTATAATAATAATGAAAAAGCGGTCGCTTTGGCGTCCGCTTTTTAATATCTGCAATGCTGCTTGTTTAATCTAAATAAAGAAAGTGCTACAATGTGTGGCTATTGTCCCCCGCCAGATCCGCCACCGCTTTCGCTTCCTTGTTCTTCTTGGTTGCCTTCTTCACTTCCGCCTCCGCCTTTTTGTTGCTGGCCTTTGCTTTGTTTTTCAGCAGCCTTCAACAATGTTTCCTGCATTTTTTCTTGGAATAGTGGAGTTTCTAATGTTTGTTGAATGGTTTCTTCTAAGTGAGCGCGGAATTGTTGACTTTTTACTACTTCTAGCATCTGTTCTGTCATCTCTGGGTTTTGTAACAGCTCGAGCATTTGTTTCTGATAGTCTGCATCATTCATTAAGCTTTTAATCAGCTTTATATGTTCATCTTTCATCGATTTTGTATATTCTTTTACAAAATCCGTATCCTGAAAAAGCTTTGTCCACATTTCTTTCCCTTTTTCAGAAACAAGGGCCTCATTAATGGATTTTTTCACTACATCAGATTCCATGACTAGCTCTTGTTTCATGGTATCATCTGTCATAATTTCTCGTAGTGCTTTTTTACCATCTTCAGTCTGTAATATATCAACAACCATTTTTTTGGTTGTGTCATACTGTCCTTCCTTTTCAGAGGCATTTCCGCCGTTACAGCCACTAATCAAGATGACAGATATCATGATAACGGCTAAATAAATGGATCGAATCATTAGGAAATCCTCCTTCCTCTTCTTACTTAATATGAGTGACAGAAATGAAAAATATTCGCTTTAGGAAGGAAAAAAGTGTCCCTTCATGATAAAATACCTTTAAACAGCTTAAAATAGAGACAGTTAATTATTGGTCATTTTACATAGTGGTAGGAGGAAGCAGTTTTGAATAGTCGAAAATTGGTGCATTTCTTTTTTAAAACATTGTTCATAGGTGGGTTAGCTGGATTGTTAACCAGTTTTTTTGTAAAAGCTGAAGATTATGCAGCAAACCTTCAACCGTTTAACGTAATGGAATTATTTGGCTTAGTTATTTTCTTTATAGGTATTGGTTTAGTGTTTAGTGTTATAAGTCAAACTGGTTTTTTCGCATATTTATTTATTAATCGATTTGGGTTAGGAATGTTTCGGTCTTTCTGGTCAACCGTTCAAGTTCTGCTTATAGCATTTGTTATATTTGATTTAGTTTACTTTCCTTATCAAGCTACAGATGGTGAGGTAGCTATTTATTGGTTTATCTTGATGGCTGTTGCCATTTTGGCATACGGTTGGATTGTCGCGAAGATTAAAGCAAAAGAAACGAATCGACAGGCTTTTATTCCAGCTCTATTTTTAATGGTCGTTATTACAACAGTTGAATGGGTACCTGGGCTTCGAACAGAAGGTACAGATTATGCTTGGCTTATGATTATTCCTTTACTTGCATGTAATACATATCAGCTATTAGCACTACATCGAATAAATAATAGTGACTCTGTAAAGGCTTCAACGGAAGCAAACAGATCAAGTCAGAAGAAGCATGTGAACCCAAAGAAAGCATAAATCAAAAGCGCCGGTATATGATGCATACCGGCGTTTTAAAGCGTTACATATAGAAGTGAAAAGATTTTCAGCCAATGGCTTAATCCACTAATTTTGGTTCAGCATGTGCCTGATTAATTAATTCAGTAATTGAAACAAAGGTGAAGCCCTTGTTTTTTAGCCCTGGGAGAATCGTCTTCAACGCACTTGCCGTTTGTTTTGCAGAATCTGATGCATGGAATAGCAAGATATCTCCGTTAGTAGTTTTCTTCATTACGGTATCAACAATAGAATCAGTCCCAGGATTTTTCCAGTCATTAGGATTGACATTCCAATGAATCACTTTATAATCCATGTTTTCAGCTACTTCAATGATCTCTTTATTAAAATGGCCACTCGGTGGGCGTAATAAATTTACATCATCGTAACCTAATTTATCAAAGGCTTCTCTCGCCTTTTTTAAATCTCTCTGTACTTCCTCTATATCTTGATCAAGATAACTTTTGTAACGATAACCTAATATTCCTAGGTCGTGCTTGCCTTCTGTTATCTTTTTTAAAATATCTGGATGTCTTTCAGCCCACTCACCGCTTACAAAAAAGGTAGCTTGTACATTCTTTTCTTCAAGGGTTTTTAATATATCATATACTCTTTCCTCTCCCCAGCTAATATTAAATGTCAAAGCAATATCACTTTCGTTTGCATTGCCTTTCGTTAGTGCAGTTGGTTCTTTATTAGAGAATACAGAAAAACTTCCATTTCTTTCAAACCAAATAAACGTAGCAGTAAATAAGGCAAATAAAATCACAACAAGCCAGCGTTTCCATCTATTAAATCGCCATACATAGAAATGTTCCATTCTACCGCTCCTTATAACTTGTCCTTTATAAAAAGCTATGCTGAGAAGAATGAAATAAGAACAAGTAATGAAAAAAACTTAGTAAAATTGTTCTGTTTTACGGATGTAAATCTGATTTTTTTGGGAATAGTATGCAGTAGAAGGAATTTTCTCGTAAGAAAAGGGAACAACCGACAAAATTCAACCATTTCTGCGAATAAATCTGATATAACTGTTTTTTTAAAAGGTAAAGATAACCTGAATTGAAATATGAGGTGAACGCATTGTTAGGATTGTTAATCAATGAGATAGAACAAAAAGAAGTAGAATACTTATTAAGAAGAGAATTGGAAGAGTTGCTAATGGATCTAGAAGATCATCGAATTGATCATATGGTTAAACGAGCAATGAAGGAAAGATACAATATCCTATTTCAATTATTTCGGAGAGTAGCTAACGAAAATGAGTGCTTGAAATATATGCCGAAACGCAGTGAGAATCAATAAAAAATTAAAAGAATCTCCATAGGTATTTCATAGTATTGGGGGTTCTTTTACTTTCTAACAGAAGAAAGACTCTTTAAATTTATTGAACTTAAATAAACTTTTTTTAAATAAACTATTGAAGTCCAGACGTTTATATGCTATATTATTTTTTGTTGTCAACAAATGACGCAACACATTATAAAATAGTTTTCATCAAAAAATATTTTAAAAAACATGTTGACAATCACTTGGAATCATGATAAATTATATCTTGTCGCAAAAAACGACAAAACATTAAAATTGATCTTTGAAAACTGAACAAAACAACCAGTATGTCAAGAGAAAAACATGCAACTGTTTTTTCTTAAAAATAACCAGAAG
>NZ_CANMAB010000152.1:0-6189 GCF_947495635.1 uncultured Virgibacillus sp.
TCCAGTTGAGTACCGAACGCAATCCAGCCAATCAGCTGCATAGTATAAACTCTAACTTTTGGGGGTAACCACCTAATCGTTCGTCTTTTATTGTTTCTTCATTCTTTTGTCTCTGTCTCTACCAATTTACTAAGACATGCTTTTTGTAATTATTTTTCTAAGCTTGCTTGAATTTCATCAACCATACCCTGAACAGATACAAGTCCGCCACCAGATAAGTACCAGAATTCAGGATCAAGGTACACGATATTATCATTTTCATAAGCTTTCGTGCCTTGAACTAGTTCGTTCTCCACAATTTGCTTTGCAGAAGATTCTTCTCCAATTGCTGCACTACGATCAATAACATAAAGTAAATCAGGATTCTTTTCAACTACATATTCAAATGAAACATTTTGACCATGAGTAGATGCTTCGATATCTTTATCTACTGCAGGCACATTAAACACATCGTGAATAATACCAAAACGTGAACTAGGACCATATGCGCTAATCTTATCATCATTTGCTAGAATGATTAATGCATTCTCATCAGCTTGTTTTGCTTTTTCTTGTATTCCTGCAATCGATTCATCGATTGTTGCTAGTTCTTCTTCTACTTCAGACTGTTTATCAAAAATCTTACCAAGTGTACTCATGTTTTCTTTAAATGATTCCATGTAACGAGTAGTATCAACACCTAAGTAAACAGTAGGAGCTAATTCTGATAGCTGATCATATACAGATGACTGACGCCCTGAGATAAAGATGACATCCGGATCAATTTCAGCAATTTTCTCAAAATCTGGTTCCTTTAAGCTTCCGATATTTTCATATTCTTCCCCTTCATATTTTTCTAAATACGATGGGATATTACCTTTGGCAACACCCGCTACTTCTACTCCTAATTTATCTAATGAATCAAGTACACCATAATCAAAAACAACTACTTTTTCAGGATTCTGCGGTACTTCTGTATCGCCAAGTTCTTGCGTTATCTTTATATTTTCTGTTTCAGCAGTTTCCTTTTCCTTACTTCCGCTATTCCCTTCATCACTACTTTTTTCTTCATCTGAACCACAAGCAGCCAATGCGAAGACCATTATGCTCATGAATAGTAACAATAGTAATTTCTTCATCATAAACTCCCCAATCTTTTTAATTTAATATTTTTTATATTAACCATACCGCTTCTTACCATTCAAAGTAGATTTCCAGTGTCATTTTTGCCCAATCTCTTTTGTACCGGGCTCGTTATATGAAAGCATTCCAAGAGCTTTTTTTCTTAAACCTATTTACCTGTGCCAAAACATACGATAAAATTAAAATTGTCAGCATTCCTTCATCATGACCTTAGTTTTCTCTAACATCATGATGGGGGGATTTTTTATATTGGAATCACTTCAAATGGTATTAAGCCATGTAGATGATTAAAAATAAACACATATACGTTTATCATCAATGTCTTGAATATCAATGTCCATATCATAAATATCTTTTAGGACACATTTATCAATGACATCACAAGCCTTACCTTGTTTTACTACCTTTCCATCCTTCAAAGCCACAATATTATCTGAGTAGCATGACGCAAAATTAATATCATGAATAACAATTAATATTGTTTTCCCAAGCTCATCTACTAAATTTCTTAGTGTCTTCATGATTTGAACGGAATGGCGCATATCCAGATTATTTAATGGCTCATCCAAAAGAATGTACTCTGTATCCTGTGCAATTACCATGGCAATATGTGCACGTTGACGTTGACCACCACTTAGTTCATCTAAAAACTTATCCTGCATCTCACGAAGCTCCATATAATCAATGGCTTCATCCACTTTTTCCCAATCATAGCTATTGAGCTTACCTTGAGAGTAAGGAAATCGTCCAAATGATACGAGCTCCCGAACTGTTAGTTTTAAGTTGATCGAATTAGATTGTTTTAGTATCGATATCTTCTTAGCCAGCTCATTGTTTTTAGTTTCCATAATGTCTTTGCCATCAATGGATATATTTCCATTATCTTTTGCGATAAGACGACTAACCATAGAGATCAACGTACTTTTCCCAGCACCATTCGGTCCGATGAAAGAAGTAATGGTCCCTTTTTCAATGTTTAAAGAAACATCTTCAATCACTTTCTTCTGGTTATACGACTTAAATACATTTTTTATGTCTACCATGATTTATTCTCCTTTAACAAAAGATATATAAAGTAAATACCACCAATAAAGTTAATGATGACACTAATAGTTGTTTGGAAAGTAAATACTTTCTCCACAATAAATTGACCACCTAGTAATGCGATAATGCTAATTAGCATCGAACCAATAAGAATGTAAAAATGACGGAACGTTTTTAAAAACTCATAAGCTAAGTTTACGACGAGCAACCCAAGAAACGTCATGGGTCCAACTAGTGCTGTTGCCATGGAAATAAATATGGCAACAATGATTAGTAAATGTTTAACAACACGATTATAGGGCACACCTAAATTAATTGCATTATCCTTCCCTAACCCCAATACATCTAAATATTTATAATACCGCATTAAATAAATAATAAGCAGTACAAATATCACAATGGAGATATAAACAAGATTGGTATTTACATTGTTAATACTTGCAAACATACGATCCTGTGCTACCATAAATTCATTTGGATCGATCAGAACTTGCATAAAGGAAGTGATACTGCTAAAGAACGTTCCCAATATCATACCAACGAGCAAGAGAAAATAGATATTGTTGCTTTCTCCTTTAAAAAGTACTTGGTAGAGTAATAAAGAGAAAACAACCATTCCTCCAATTGACACGAGGTAGTTAACATTACTATTCATCATTATTAATGAATTGGAACCTATGGTAAAAATAATTAACGTTTGGATAAGTAAGTACAGTGAATCCAGTCCTAATACACTTGGTGTCAAGATGCGATTATTTGTTATGGTCATAAAGATGGTTGTTGCAAAAGCAATAGCACCACCTGTAAGTAATATAGCAACTACTTTCATAATTCGCCTTGGTAGGATATAGCCAATATTTCCACTTAGATCATAAAAGATATAGAGCATTGTTAATAAAACAGCAATTATGGCTAGTACGAGTGTTTTCTTTTTATATCCCATATTTTTTTCTCCTAAACAGCAGATAGATAAATAACCCACTACCTATCACGCCAACGGTTAAGCTAATTGGTATTTCATATGGATATATAATTACTCTGCCAATAATATCACATATAAGAACGAATAAAGCCCCTAATAATGCTGTATGTACCAAGCTCTTCTTTAAATGATCACCTTGATAGATGGTTACGATATTCGGAATAATCAAACCAAGGAATGGAATCACACCTACCGCCAAGACTACGGATGCAGTAACTAATGCTACTATAATTAGACCTAAATTAACTACTTGTCGATAATTTAAACCCAAGTTTTTGGAGAAGTCCTCACCCATTCCAGCAATGGTAAATTTATTGGCATAAAAAAAAGCCAATAGCAGGATCGGAATGCTAACATACATTAACTCGTAGTTTCCACTCATAATCATAGAAAAATCGCCCTGCATCCATGACGATATATTTTGAATTAAATCATACTTGTATGCGATGAAAGTGGACATGGAGCTAATGATATTTCCAAACATCAGTCCAATAAGCGGAATGAATATGGCATCTTTAAATTTTATCTTTTCCAGTATCTTCATAAATGCAAATGTACCTAAAAGCGCAAATGCGAATGATACAAGCATTTTTTGAAATGGATTGGCAGCTGTAAATACAACCATGGAAACGAGGATACCAAGCCTTGCTGCATCTAATGTACCAGCAGTTGTAGGTGAAACAAATTTGTTTCTACTTAACTGTTGCATAATTAGTCCGCATATGCTCATGCTCATTCCAGCTATTAATATACTAATAAGTCTTGGAACTCTTGATACCATTAATACTTTTGCCTGATCCTCTGATAATCCAAATATATCTAATGGAGATATATCAGAAACACCAATAAATAAAGATACAAAGGAAAGTAGTATAAGTGCTAGTACTAAGTAACGTATTTTCATAGACTGACCTTCTCTTCCAACTTTCCTATATTAATAATTATTCTTACTTTTGAATTGTTCTAATTAATAATGATATTCATTATCAATTAGATTCTTCTATAAGTATAACAGATTTCCCCTTCACGTCAATAAAAAAAGGCTTTCGTTTATATTTTATTCACAAATAAGCCAAAAGAATGAAGCGCTTTCTTATATATGTGGGAAAGTACATTTTTTATTTAAAAATCTTCGCGTGCTATAGTATGGAGAATGTGATAAAAGGATTATTAAGAAGGAACTTCTCAATAATCCTTTGAGAACGGCTTATTCTGTCTCGCAGCCTTCGTCTGTGCAATAGGTCGTTTTTGAGGATTTAGGGTTTAGTGATTTTAATTTGCTTTCTTGTTGCTCTTCTTCCCATACTTGTTCAAGTACTTCCGCAAATACTTCCTGTGGCTGTGCTCCTGAAAGGGCGTACTTTTCATTAAACACAAAAAAGGGTACACCCTGCACACCAATTTGTCGGGCTTGTTCCTCATCTGCGCGCACATGAATCGCGTAATCATCTACTTTAAGCAACGTTGTAACCGCATTTTCATCCAAGCCCACGTCAATCGCAAGCGCAATTAATGTTTCATAATCACTAATTAACTTTGACTCTGTAAAGTAAGCATGCATCAAGCGTTCTGCCATTTCTATACCTTTTCCTTGTTGTTCCGCATATTTTGCAATACGATGAGCGTCAAAAGTATTGGTATGTTGCATCGTATCAAAATGATAGGTTAAACCAACCTCAGCCGCTTGCTTTCCAACACTCTCATTCATTTGCTTCGCTTGTTCTATCGACATTCCTTTTTTTTCTGATAGATATTCATGAATTGATTTATTAGGAGTTGCTTCGGTATTTGGATCCAGTTCATAGCTTTTAAACTCAAGTATTATTTGATTTTCATGTGGAAAAGTTTTCATTGCATTTTCTAGTCTTCTTTTTCCAATATAACAAAAAGGGCATACAAAATCCGACCAAACTTCGATTTTCATAACTACACCTCATTTCTCCTTACATTGTAGCATAGCTATTCTAAAGGAATGAAGAATTGTGCTTGTTTCGTAGCAGCTATGTCTTAATGTTTAGGTGAAGAGCGATCTGTATCTACATATCTTCCCTGATTTGGAACAGCGATGTCTTCAAAATAATCAACAAGCTTTTGTAATCCTTTTGTTAGTTTTTCACCTTCCATAGCGACACCATGTCCAGGTATAACAACTTGTGGATCAAGCGCTGCCAGTTTCTCAACAGATGCTTGTGCAGCTTTCCAATCCGTCGTAAAGTACTTAGGTGGACCACTCACCTCTGCTGTTTGCATAAATACACGAGAGAAAGATTCCTGACGAACTGTAATGAATGCATCACCAGAAAATAAAAGGGAATCACTTTCACGAAAATAGGATACATGCCCAGGCGAATGTCCTGGCGTGTGAATCCATCTCCAACCATCTAAATAGGGAACTTGATGATTATCAGGTAAGGGCTGAACTACATCTCCTAAGTCAATTGGCTCATTTGGATATAACGAAGATATCTTGGCTAATATTCCACTATCAACCGTTGTGTCTGGTTCCGGATAACTTTTTTCGCCACGTAAAAAAGGTAATTCGTTTGCATGTGTATAAATAGGTACCTCCCACTCTTCTGCTAAATCTGCTAGCCCTCCTACATGATCAAAATGCCCATGTGTTAAAAGGATTGCTTTTGGTTTACTTCCCTTACCAAAGCGATCAACTACAACGGATTTTATCTCAGGAGCTGCATTGGGTAATCCTGCATCTATAAGCACCCATTCTCCCTTATCGGGATATCCGATAAAACCAATATTAACTATTTGATCTGTATAGTAATAAACATCACTTTTTACTTGAATACCACCACCACTTGTAATAGATGTCATCGGAATGAATTTATGATGTTCCTTTTGATGAAAATCTTGATCCATCTAAACACGACTCCTTTGCTAATTAATAAGAATAGTATTTAACATATCTAGAAACTTCATGCAGGAGTTACATGTTTTTTGACTAAGCAATAAGAAAAACGGAGCAAAATTCGCTCAGTCCTTATCACTACATGCTCAGATTTACGCTTCCTCTAGTAGCTATT
>NZ_CANMAB010000153.1:0-5838 GCF_947495635.1 uncultured Virgibacillus sp.
AAACATTTCAAAATAACTACTTCGCTTAACGCAGTCATTGCACTGATTTTATACTTTCTTAACTTAGAACAAAAGCGCAAGCACCCGATTAGAAACGTAGCGTCTGAAGCGAGTCAACGGAGATAGAGGAGTCACGGTGAGTTTGAGTTTCTGGGCGCTAAAGCTGGACGTGGCTCAACACTCCCGTATTTGTCCACATGGGCTAATTTTTTAATTTCCTAAACTATGAAAAAAAGCAGCTAGGAAAGCTGATAGAGAGGATTCTTTGCAAATAACAGAAAGAAAATTTGAATTCCATATCAAAAGGAACCGGGAAAGACGACAGTAGGACCTTTCCCGATAATAATAAAGGAATCCTTAATGGACTTTTCTTAATCCTTAGGTAAAAAAATTTTTAGTCTTCTTTTTGATAATTTAGATCAATTATAATTTCGTTTTTATTGATTGAGAAATTCACATTCCAACTTGGATATATTTGAAATTCTTGATTTTCTTCTACTTCCAAAATAGCATGTATTTCTTCGTAATCGTTTGAAATGAATGCTATTTTTTTGTATCATTATTAAAAAAACATTAATTTCAAAATTTATATTATTCATTTGCTTACCTCTTTCTAGTTTGAGATTTACATAAAGCGCTAAGGCATTCAGGAAAAAAACATAGGCTGGGACAAAACACCTTCTTTACTCAAAATACGAATAATCATGTTATCAATAGGAGTATCATCGCCGCACCGTGAAAATAGACGCGCTTTCCGGGCACGGCCTCAGCTAACTTGGTAAAGAAAAACACGTTACCAAGTGGATCTTCGGACTCGTGCTGTTCCCGCCGGAGTCTCGCTTATTTCAGGTGCTAAATGAATGATTCTGATCAAAAAACGAAAAGATAATTAATTTAAACTAATTATCTTTTCGTTTTTAATTGTTTCTTCATTCTTTTGTTTCAGTCTCTTTTTTATTCTACAGGGTTTGTGTCCCTTTTTTGTAATTCTAGCTAAAAACCTTTTTTGCTACCGTATGCTTTTTCACTTCATTTCGATCCACTTCATAACCAATTCCTATAGCGTCCTGAACAGTCAAGACACCATTTTTTGCTACAACTTCTGGTTGGATAATATCCTTTTCCCAATACCTAGATGATGATGCTGTATCTCCAGGAAGTGTAAAATTAGCTAATGCTGCAACCGCTATATTATGCGCACGTCCGACACCTGATTCCAGCATTCCACCGCACCACAATGGGATTCCTGCATTTTCACATAAATCATGAATTCGTTTCGATGCTGTTAATCCACCTACACGACCTATTTTTAAATTAATTATTTTACAGCTGCCTAATTCAATTGCTTGGCGAGCATCCTCAAACGAATGGATACTTTCATCCAAACAAATTGGTGTATTAATTTGTTTTTGTAATTTTGCATGGTCAATTAGATCGCCAGCTGTTAGTGGCTGCTCAATCATCATTAAATTAAATTCATCCAGTGCTTTTAATAGGTTGATATCGTCTAACGTATATGCAGAGTTTGCATCTACCATTAATGGGATATTAGGGAAATGTTTTCTTACCTCTCGCAAAACCTCTATATCTTTTCCTGGTTTAATCTTTATTTTAATTCGCTTATAGCCTTCATCCACTTTCTCTTGAATTGCTTGAATTAGTTTTTCATAACTATCTTCAATCCCCAAACTAATTCCAACTTCAATACGTTTCTTCGTGCCTCCAAGACTTGTAGCTAATGATTCACCACATTGCTTCGCATATAAATCCCATACTGCCCCTTCTAACGCAGACTTGGCCATATGATTACGCTTATACGGCTTAAACAATTCTTGAAGATCATCCGGATGAGTAATTTCTTGATTAACAACAAGCGGAATAAGAAACTTCTCTAGCATATACCAACTTTGTAACGTGAATTCCTCGCTATATAAGGGCCGTTCAGATGTAACCCCTTCTCCCCAGCCTGATATTCCATCATCGCCTTTTACTTCAACCAACAAAAATTCTCTATTCTGCTCCGTTCCAAAACTAGTGGTAAATGGATTTTTCATTTGCATTTGCATCTTATATAAAACTACTTCATTTATTCTCATCTAAAATTCACTCCTTTTTATATTGGTCCCCATCCAATCATAACAGCTATGGTTAAATAAACAATTCCAATAACACACCAAATGACTACTAAAGGTAACACAAATTTAATCCATTTCACCCACGATACACCTGCAATTGCCAAGTTAGCCATTAAGATACCAGAAATTGGGGTGATCACATTTGAAAATCCATCCCCCATTTTATAAGCTTGAACAGCTACTTGTCGGGGTATTTCCATAATATCTGCAAGTGGCGTCATAATCGGCATAACAATAACGGCCTGTCCACTTCCAGATGATACGATAATATTAAAAAGAAAATTAGCGAAGAACATGACAATAGCACCGATGACGCTCGTAAATGGTTCCATAACTGTTGCCATTCCTTGAACAATAGTGTCTAAAATTTGTCCATTCTCTAGAATTACTACAATTGATCTTGCCATTCCAATAATTAATGCTCCGTATACCAGTCCTTTACAACCATTAAAAAACTGTACTACCAATTCATTTGGGTTAATTCTGGCAATAATTGCTGTACCAATCGCTATAATAATAAACATAGCGGCCATCTGATTCAACGACCAGGCATACTGAAACACTCCAAAAATATATATTCCAATCCCCAATGCGAGCCATAATAAAACCAATTTATGTATACCTGTTAATTTAGATGGGGCAGCATCTACACTTTTTTCATCATATTTTGGAAAGCGGTTTCCGCCAAGTACACTCTGCATTGGGTCTTTTTTGACACGACTAGCATACCACCATATATAACCTATTGTCGAAGCAAGTACCGTTAAATAAATTAGCACCCGAAAACCAATACCAGAAAACAATGGTACTTGGGCAATCTGCTGGGCCATTCCAGTAGTTAATGGATCAAGAAAAGCGGTATTAAACCCTGCATATGCTCCAAGATAGATAATGGAGACACCGACTACGGCATCCAACTTCATAGAACGGGCTAAAATAATCCCTATTGGGATAAACGCAATAACTGCATTTACGATAATACCTAAAGCACCAAAAATAGAAAATAGACTACATACAATAATAATTAATAGATATTCCTTATCCTTTGTCTGATTAATCGTCTTCATAATTAACGCATCAATCGCACCTGTGTATTCAATTACCGCAAAAGCTCCGCCAATAATAAGCACAAGAAAAATTAACCCCGCTGAATCGATCATACCCTGTTGGATTGCTGTAAATATTTGAATAAATGATGCTGGTTGTTGTTCGCTTTGTTGATAGCTATCAGGTATTACAGTTGTAATATCATTGACAGTCTCTCTGTCAAATGTACCTGCTGGTATAAGGTATGTCGCTACAGCTGCAATAATTAAGATTGCAAATAAAATAACATACGCATCTGGAAGTCCTAGCTTTCTCTTTGTGCTTTTTAACTTATTAGTAGATTTTTTCATTATTTCCCTCCTTTTTAATTTTCAAAATATTATCAACTTGCATTGTATTATAATAAAGGATATAATTTATTGCAATATAAAATATTGGAAAAACTTTAAAAAAAGAAGGTGAATTCTTTTGACGGCTAATTATGTAAGAAAAACAGAATTAGAATTTTCGAACCTTACAAAGGGTCTAAAGAAAGTCGCCGATGCTTTACTCTCTGATCCTATGGTATTTGCCATTCACCCAGCCAAAAGAGTAGGAGAAATAATTAGTGTTAGTGAAACAATGGTTATTCGCTTCTGTCATTCGATTGGTTATAGTGGTTATAGTTCTCTGCAAAAGGATGTAAGAAAACACTTATTAGAGGTCAAACAACAATCCGATGAAAAACTACAGGAAATGAGCAACTATTATGTCGAAAGTATGCTAAAGGACATAAGCATACTGCAAAATAATATGGAGAAGATTGCCATTGATGACATGGAAAAGATTATCGAAGCGATTATTAATAGCGAAAAAGTTGTCGTTGCTGGTTACCACCACTCCTTTACATTTGCGCATTGGTTTTACTTTAATTTAAATTATATTTTAGGAAATGCCGACCTATATAGACCGGAGACGGATGCTGGTTTGCTTGATCTATTACCTGTTAAATCTTGTATCATTGTTTTCTCATTTTACAGATATGCCATTGATACCATACGCCTAGCAGAAGAAGCAAAGGAGAAAGGTATTAAAGTCATTGCAATAACCGATTCTAGAGTTTCACCGGTTGTGGAACATGCAGATATAACCATTCTTATTTCAGTTAGTCAAAATACGTTATTCAGTAAAGGACCTGTTACCATAGCAATTGTTAACGCTTTATTATTTGAAGTCGTGGAACGTGTAGAAAAGAGAGGGAAAATTAAATCAACTTATAAATACTTTATAAAGGATGGAGAAGATTAACATGAAAGACTTAGAAAAACAGGTTAAAGATACATTTAACTATTTACATCAACATGCAGAAATAAGCTGGGAAGAGGTGGAAACAACAAAGTATATTGCTAATATCTTAAAAGAAAATGGGTGCAATGTTAACACATTCGTAGATCATACTGGGGTAGTAGGTGAATATGGAAACTTTAAAGATAATTTGCCGATTGTAGCTGTTCGTGCAGATATTGATGCTCTTTGGCAAGAAGTTGACGGCAGCTTCCAAGCCAATCATTCATGTGGACATGATGCCCACATGGCAATGGTATTAGGTTTACTATGGAAGCTACAGCAGTCACCTGAGCTGCATAAGCAAATTGCAATAAGATTTATCTTTCAACCTGCTGAGGAAAAAGGTGCTGGAGCATTGAAGATGGTAGAAAAAGGTGCTGTTGATAATGTTGAATATCTATTTGGTGTTCATCTTCGCCCTCAGCAAGAATGTAAAATGGGAAATGCTGCCCCAGTAATCGTTCATGGAGCAACAAAGATGTACAGTGCAGAAATAAGAGGACATGATGCCCATGGAGCAAGGCCACATTTAAATATTAATGCGATTGAGGTCGGTGCACAAATTGTTAATCTTTTAAGTAAAATTCATTTGGACCCAAGAGTTCCCCATTCTGTTAAAATGACAAATTTCCAAGCAGGTGGAAAGAGTTCAAATATAATTCCAGGGAATGCTTCATTTTCACTGGATATGCGGGCGCAATCAAATGAAATTATGGATGAACTTGACAATAAAGTACTAAATATTTTCGAAGCAATGAAAAATTTATATGATGTAAAAATTAAATTAACAAGTACAGAAGGTATTGCAGCTGCAAGAACAAATGAACAGGCTACTTCTATTATGAGAGAAGCAATCAAAAAAGTACTCGGTACTGAAAACGTAGATCCACCACTAGTAACACCAGGCGGAGATGATTTCCACTTTTATACAATAAAAAGACCAGAGCTAAAAGCGACGATGCTTGGCTTAGGCTGTGATTTATCCCCTGGTCTTCATCACCCTTATATGACCTTTAATAAGGATGCGTTAATGAATGGGGTTCACATCTTGTTTGAAGCGATCAAGGAAGTATATCAGCATTAAACCTTAAGGCTGGGACAAAACACAACTTCTTTACTTAAAATACGAATAATCATGTTATCAATAGGAGTATCATCGCCGCACCGTGAAAACATACGCGCTTTCCGCGGGCACGGCCCATAGCCGTCAAGTTAAGCAGGATATTTTAAAAACCAAAAAGTTATTCGTTATTCTGACATTATAAATGGAATAATTTGGAGGGATTACGTATGGCTAAGCAATATCATTTTGACTCGTTTGTAAAGAGTG
>NZ_CANMAB010000154.1:0-5765 GCF_947495635.1 uncultured Virgibacillus sp.
CATTTCAAAATAACTACTTGGCTTAACGCAGTCATTGCACTGATTTTATACTTTCTTAACTTAGAACAAAAGCGCAAACGCCTGATTAGAAGCGTAGCGACTGGAGCGAGAAAACGGAGATTAAGGGATCACGGTGAGCTTGCGAGCCGATGCTGACTTATCGTCAGGCGATTCATGAAGTCGCCTAGTTTCTAGGCGCTGGAGCTGGATGTGGCTCAAACACGCACCCTATTTAACCACATGGCTAATTTTGTAATTTCCTAGACAGTGAAAAAAGAGTGTATCCTCCCGTTGTGCGGGTAAGAAAACACTCTCCTCTTGTTTATTCTTTTGTAAACGTAATCGTACTTCTTATCGTATCAATTGGACGAACCATTTCCTCTATC
Source organism: uncultured Virgibacillus sp. (assembly GCF_947495635.1). Lineage (NCBI taxonomy): Bacteria > Bacillati > Bacillota > Bacilli > Caryophanales > Bacillaceae > Virgibacillus > uncultured Virgibacillus sp. Next base: position 387 of record NZ_CANMAB010000154.1, read on the forward strand.
TCTGCTCGATTTGGTTCAAGAAACGGTGGAAGTGATAAGCTTTCTCCTAAAGTTTCATAAGGCTCATCACCCATAAACCCTGGTCCATCTGTTGCAAATTCAAATAGAATTTGTGGAGCTACCCGGACATATAAGGATTCAAAGAAATGGCGGTTGACATACCCTGATGTTTGAAACCCAAAATTCTCCATACGGTTAATCCAATCCTCTAAAACGTTTCGGTCTTCTACACGGAATGCGGCATGATGCACTGTACCAAAACCCTGCCGTGCATTAGGTAGCACTGGATTATATTCCACTACAACCTGTGCACCATTACCACCTTGCCCAACTTCAAACAGGTGAAATGATCCTTCTTGATCAATCTCTTTAAACTGTAGCACGTTCTCCATCATTTCTTTAAAGTAATCGAAGTTAGCAATACGAACAAAGATTGGTCCTAAACCTGTGATTGCATATTCTAATGGAATCGGTCCTTTTTTCCAAGGAATACCGGAATCAACACCTTCATTAGCTTCATCAGAGATTAATTGATATTGTTGATCATCGAAATCCACAAAGGATAGAGACTTTTTGCCAAATTGCTCCTTAATACCTGTATGCTTAACTTCTAAACGCTCAAAGCGTTGCACCCAATAATCTAATGCTGCGTCTGATGGAACTCGGAAGGATGTTTTGTAGATCTCATTCGTTCCATGTGACCCTTTTGGAATGCCGGGAAAATCAAAGAAGGTCATATCTGTACCTGGATTCCCGTTATCATCAGCGAAAAATAGATGGTATGTCTGAATATCATCCTGATTAACTGTTTTCTTCACTAAACGCATGCCAAGAACATATGTGAAAAACTCGTAATTTTTTTCTGCACTGCTCGTAATCGCTGTAACATGATGTATTCCCTTTAATCCTTGCATGTCATTACCTCCTCATTTACTAACTGGTTTAATACTTTTAATTAAGATATCTTTAATTAAATATAAATATACCACGTTTCCTTCTACTTGTCCATTAACTAAACTTCATTCATATAGTGAAACTACCATCCGTGGGAGGGTTGTTTATACCCAACGGATGATTAGTACCACATGGGTATGACCTAAAAGCCTTTGAACCAATCGGACATTTACTGGCAGTCGATCCCTCTCTTACCGATTTTGGTTTCTCTCTCTATTGCTTGAAGTCGGGGTATTACTGCCAGTTATATGCTGAATAAAAATAGCACACTACCTAGGATGAGCTAAATAATCGTTTATTATTTTTCATTTAAATGCTCGTTTAATTCATTTGAAATCTGATTCAATACACCCTCATCTATTTTTTCATAATAAATCCCATCCACTGTTATTTTTTTCTTTTTAATCGTTATATCCTTTGTCTCAATGGAAAAGGAATGAATACCATCTCTTATCTTGTCTAACTTCGCAGATGATAAATTTGTTGATTCAATTTGTTCTGTCAATTGTTCTACCAATTTACTACTATTTTCCTTATAGTTAATTTTATCCCAAACCATTTTGGTAGTACTCCTGTGCTTATCCGTTTCAACCCAATCCTTTAGAAATTCTGTTGAAATGACAGCATAGTAATCGATCGGAACATCGAAATAATTTTCGAAGGTTGCTATCACGGGTTCGATCTCTTGATTATAAGCCATTGCATTCGCAATTTTATCCTTCCGCATATTGTCATTATGTGCATCAATAATGGTTGCATAGGCATCTCGAGGTATTGGAACTAGTTTTATACTTTCCATTGCAGAATTATATGTAAGTACCAGCTGAAATACAGATCGATGAGATTCTTCCGCCAATATTAACACAGAAAATGTGTTTTTTACGTCAGTAGATACTGCTTGATTGTCCTTCGTATAAAGTGAAGGCATTATTACTCCAATTGCTAAGATCACGATCAGCATAGTGGCAATCGTAGGACCGATATAAGACGTAGACGTTCGTTTCCGTTTTTTCTTTGCTGTATGAATCTGCTGTAATGTCTGTTGACGATCTGCTTCTGTGAATGTTAACGATTCATTCTCGATAAACGAAATGTATTCTCTCTCTTTTTTACCCATGATAGTTCACCTCCAATTTAGTTTTCAATCGTTGTCTAGCTCTTTTCAACCTTGTTTTTACTGTACTTGTGTTCAATTCCATCATGTCAGCAATTTCTTCAATTTGAAAAGATTGATAATAGTACAAGTAAATAACTTCACGATAGATAGTTGGTAACGTATAAACTACCTGCTGCAGTTCCTCCTTTGCTTCTTTCTGAATAACATTATCTTCTACGGATGAAAAGATAGCGCCTGCGACATCCTGAATAAGTTGAACTGCCTGCACCTTTCGATGATGCCAGCTTTTCAAATAATCCTTGCAGCCATTGATCGTTATCCGATACAGCCATGTTTTTAGTGAAGACTTATAGCGAAAGGAATCCAAATGCTGATAACATTTAATAAACGTAGATTGGACAATATCCTTTGCTGTCTCTACATTTTTCACATAATGAAATGCAAGTCGGACCAATTCATCTCCATACATAATCATGACTTCCTCTAATACCCTTTCTTTTTCTCGTTCCATAATTCCCCCCTCATCCATTGCTGTTGTTTGCTTGTTCGTTTGACGATCCTATCGAAGAAATAGTTTCAGCTAAACGAAGAAAAAAGCATCCCCCGTAGAATGCTTTCAGTATAGTTGTTTCAGATTGCGATTAAGAAAAAATGAATAGTCGGCTTTCGAAATGCTCGTTTTGTTTTTTAACGCTTATCCATTTAAAGTATATCTTTCCTTTAAAAAAACAACAGATTGATGAATTAATTGCTTCAATACGTCAATATCAATATCTGATAGCTTGTTAATATAGACACATGCTTTCCCACTCGTATGTTTTCCAAGTTTCTGCAATAATATCTCTCGCTCTTCGTCTCCGGTAGCGAAATATAGACTAAATTTAGCCTTTCTTGGTGAAAAGCCAGCAAGCATTGCATCACCTTCATGTCCACTCTTATATTTATAATGGTAGGACCCAAAACCAACAATACTTGTTCCCCACATTTTTGCAGGATAACCTGTTACTTCTGTAAAAATATCTAATAGCCTGTAGGCATCTTCCTTTTTTCTTGGACTCGCTACTTGTTCAATAAATTCGATAACACTACCATCATTTTCTTTTGTCTTTAGTTCATACATCTTCACATGCACTCCTTTTTAAAGAATTCGACATCGAAGTAACCATAATCTAATATACATATTCTATGCAGCTCAAATAAAATCCTTTTATAGCTATTCAAGTGTATCCGCTTTGCTTAAATCCTACATTCCTATACTATTATAGAATAGAGGATTATCTAAGAATGATTCATTAAACCGTCTTATTCAGGAGGAGAAACGATGTTTTTAGCATGGAATGAGATCAAGAATAACAAATTACGTTTCACTTTAATTGTTGGTGTATTAATGCTTGTATCCTATCTTGTCTTCTTTTTATCAGGATTAGCAAATGGATTAGAAAATATGAATAAAGAAGCGGTAGATAAATGGGATGGCCAAGGCGTGATATTAACAGAGGAATCCGATATTAATTTACCTCAGTCTAGTTTGACCTTAGATGATTATAATGGTGAAGGTGTGGATGAATACGCTAGCCTTGCACAGATTAATTCCATTGCTACTTCGGATGATCATAAATCTAATGTTTCTATTTTTGGCATTGATAAAGAAGAGTTTATTATGCCAAATGTCATTGAAGGCGATGCCTTTGCTAAGGAAGGAGAAGTTATTGCCAATGAATCTTTAAAAGATGAAGGATTTAAGCTTGGTGACAAACTAAGTCTTTCTTCTACGGAAGAAGATTTAACGATCGTCGGCTTTACAAATAATGCAAAATTTAATGCAGCACCAGTTCTTTATACCGATTTGTATACATTACAAAAGGTTCGTTATGGCAAAGCCGCAGAAAACTATGAAGATCGAATAAATGCCTTCATACTACGTACCGATAATCTGTCTGATATAGAAGTACCGGATGAATTACAAGTGGTAGATACGACAACATTTATCGAAAATCTACCTGGCTATTCGGAACAAAACTTAACGTTAACATTTATGATTTATTTCTTGTTTATAATTTCAGCAGTCGTACTGGCTATTTTCTTATACGTATTAACGATTCAAAAGGTCAGTATCTTTGGTGTGATGAAAGCCCAAGGGATTTCAAGCAGTTATTTAGCACGCTCTGTTATAGCTCAAACATTCTTATTAGCTATTGCTGGAGTAATTATCGGCTTTATTCTCACAATGATTACAGGCTTCTTCTTACCTGCAGCTGTTCCAGTAGCATTTAATTATCTTGACCTGCTGGTATATGGCATTGTACTTATATTTGTATCCGTGTTAGGTGCTTTATTTTCAATACAAACGATTGTTAAAATAGACCCGCTAAAGGCGATTGGAGGGTAAGACATGGCTATTCTTGAGATGAACCAGGTAAATAAATTTTTTGGCTCAGGTCACACAGAAATAGAAGCATTAAAACCTACAAATTTCCAAGCAGAAAAAGGAGAGTTAATCGCGGTAATTGGCCCATCCGGTTCAGGTAAAAGCACCTTTTTAACTATTGCTGGCGGCTTACAAACACCTACAAACGGAAAGGTTATTATTAATGAAATGGATATTACCAGCCTAAAGGAGAAAAAACGTTCAGCCATCCGCTTACGTGAAATTGGCTTTGTTTTACAAGCTTCAAATCTAGTGCCATTCTTAACAGTAAGTCAGCAAATGCAACTGTTAGATAAAGTGAAAAAGCATAACTTATCTGCAGAGAAGCTGAAAGAGCTCTATCAATCCTTAGGAATCGAAGATCTCTTAAACAGCTTTCCTTCTGATTTATCGGGAGGAGAAAGACAGCGTGTTGCGATTGCAAAAGCATTGTATACAGATCCAAGTATTATTCTTGCAGACGAACCGACTGCTTCCCTTGATTCAGATCGCGCCTTTGAAGTAATGGAGATGTTAAAGGAAGCGACCACGAAAAACGACAAAACAACGATTGTAGTAACGCATGATACACGCTTAATTGATTACTGTGATAAAGTTTATAACATTACAGATGGTAGGTTAAGCTTAAAACAACCGAGCCATTAAGATATAGATTATTTTACGATTGATCAAATGCAGCTAGGACAAAGGAAAAGCCGGAAAAATTCGAAACGTTGGGAGTAACCAAGTAACCACCCTAGCAAACGATCGAATTTATTCGGCTTTTATTGTTCTAATTTGTTTGATAAGCTCTTAAACAAACCCCTAAGAAAAACGGAGCAAAATTCGCTCAGTCCTTATCACTAAATGCTCAGATTTACGCTTCCTCTAGTAGCTATTA
>NZ_CANMAB010000155.1:0-5583 GCF_947495635.1 uncultured Virgibacillus sp.
CTAACCATCCGTGGGGGATAAACACACTCCTCACGGATGGAAGTTTCACTTTATCCCGCATATAACTGGCAGTAAGCCCCCCTCAAGCAGTGAAGAGAAACCAATATAGCTAAGTGTGGGATCAACTGCCAGTAAATGTCCGATTGGTTCGAGCCTACATGGAAGTAGGTCACAAAGGCGTTGCCACAGGACGCGGCGAATGAAGCCTTTGTACGTATATGTTTCAGTTAAAACCGGATGGAAGTTTCACTTTATCCCGCATATAACTGGCAGTAAATCCTCACTGATTGAAGTTTCACTTTATACTAAATCGCAGCAATAGCATCCTTTAGGATGGTTACTAGATAATTAATTTCATCTCTTGATATAGAAAGCGGTGGTGACATCGTTATAATATTGTTATAGCCTGCAACCGTATCGCTTGTTTTGCCAATTATGATGCCTCTTTTTCTGCAATAGTTCACGACGCCTGCAGCTATGGTTTCATCAATTGGTTCCTTTGTTTGTTTATCTTTTACAAGCTCAATACCAGCTAATAGTCCTTTACCACGAATATCACCAACATTAGGGTGCGTATACAGTTCTTGTAATTCTGCGAGCAAATATTCCCCCAGGTTCGCAGCGTTAGTGACTAAATGTTCCTCTTCCATAATCTCTAAATTTCGTATAGCAACAGCACAAGCTGCTGGGCTGCCGCCAAATGTGTTAACATGACGGAAATGATCGTATTCCTTCGTTGAGGTTTTGAATTTTTCATATATGTCACGTTTTACAGCAGTTGCTGCTAGTGGCATATATCCACTTGTTAGTCCTTTAGCCATCGTAATTATATCTGGTTTTACATCATAATGCATAAATCCGAAGGGCTTCCCTGTTCTGCCAAACCCGTTGATAACTTCATCAGCAATTAATAAGACACCGTGCTTATCACAAATCTCACGAACTTTTTTCATATAACTATCGTGGGGAACTAATATTCCGCCGCCAGTAATAATTGGCTCCATAATAAATCCAGCAATTGTTTCTTTGATCTCCCAAGTAATTGTGCGATCTAACTCATCAGCAGCTTGGTGACAGCATTGTTCATTTTCATGCGTAAAAGGGCTCCGATAGCAATCCGGCGGTGTGATATGGACGAAGCCTGATGCTAATGGTTCGTATTTATAGGCCCGTTGATTTTGTCCACCGGCTGCTAATGTAGCTAAAGTGCTACCATGATACGAGCGATAGCGTGAAATAAATTTATAGCGATTAGGTGCATCAGTCTGTTGGTAATATTGGCGGGCAATTTTGAAGGCTGTCTCATTAGCTTCCGATCCACTATTGGAATAAAAAATAACATAATCGTCGCCTAGCCATTCATTTAATTTTTCACTTAATTTTATTCCTGGTATATGACTTTGTGTTAATGGATAATAAGGCATCTCCTTTAATTGCTGTGCACAGACGTCAGCTAGTTCATCTCGACCATAACCTACATTAACGCACCATAATCCTGCCTGTGCATCAAGAAATTTATTACCGTCGATATCCGTGATCCAGATACCATCAGCTTTGGTGCTAATCATTGTACTGCTAGGGTTATATCTTTTCATGCCATGCCAAAGATACTTCTCATCTTTTTCCAACAGGTCCTCTTTTTTTATAGTTGGTTCCAATATAACAAACTCCTTTCTATAATCGGATCAAATAAAAAAGCTGAAAGTGAAAGATGGGAAAAGTAGCAAATGTGATATATGATGAATGAGGAATAGTTACTGTAGTGATTTCAGGTTGGCTCTCTTTGTCGTTTGTCGACAATTCAAGTTACCAATAATTAAACACATTTAAAGAAAATAGTCAATAAATTTATAAAATACAGAAAAATGATATAGACGATTAAACATTCAATTGCTATACTATTCTCAAGTGTAGTCTGTGACAAAATAAATGGGTAGAGGCAGAGATTGCTCTGTCTGCGCCCATTTTTAAATAGCATTTTCATCATTTATTGTGTTATTACATATATTTATAGTACACATTAGAAGAAAATATAACGTATTCCATACTTTTTAATTTGTGTGCATTATTTTGTATTTAATGCCGACAATCGACAGGCATGTTCTATTAATCCCACCCTTTTACCTCGCATATAACTGGCAGTAAGCCGCCCCAAATAAAGTGAACCCTATTGGCAAGAGGGGGGGCACTGCTAGTAAATGTCCGATTGGTTCGGGCCTACATTAGGCCACAAAGGCGTTGCCACATGACGTGGCGAATGAAGCCTTTGTACGTGTTTGTTTTAGTAAAAACCTAATTGAGGTTTCACTTTATTTCTAATGCCTACTGTAACTGTCTTTTCAAACGCATGGGCAGTGAAAAGTTCCTCGCCCATGATTGTTAAACTTTTCCAATCATCAAAGAAATTACAATTAACAACAATATTAATTCTTGTGATATTTATATGATCTACTTTGATGTTGGTGTTGTTCACTCAAGCAGCTTCACTTTAAATGAATGGAGGGGTTTGTATGGTGTTTTTTTCTATTTCTGAATATTATGAAAGGATAACGAAAACAAAACACCGTATGGCTAATGAAGGAATTGAGGTTTTACTTGTCACAGATCCAGCTAATATGAATTATTTAAGTGGATATGATGCATGGTCATTCTACGTACATCAATTGCTTGTCATTTTTATTGATGAGGATCAACCTTATTGGATTGGCAGAGGGCAAGATGCTAGTGCGGCTTTCCACACATCTTGGTTAGAAGCGGATCATGTATATCCATATACAGATGATTATATCCAGTCTTCCGAAAAACATCCGATGGAGTTTGTCAGTGATTTTATTAAAGCTAAAAAGTATGACAAGAAAACGATTGCAGCTGAGTTTGATGCCTACTATTTCACAGCAAAAAATTTTATGAAGCTAAAAGAAAATCTGCCTAATGCTGTATTTAAGGACGGAACAAATTTAGTAAATTGGATACGAATTATTAAGTCTGATCAGGAAATAGAATGTATTAAAATTGCATCAAAAATCGCTGAAGGGGCGATGCAGGCTGCTTTTGATTCCATTGATGCTGGAGTAAGGCAATCCGATGCTGCTGCAGCAATTGCTCATGCCCAGATCCGGGGAACAGATGATTTTGGCGGAGATTACCCTGCAATTGTACCATTATTACCAACTGGTGATCGAACTTCAGCTTGTCATCTTACGTGGACAGATGAGCTATTCCGACAAGGTGATCCGGTAATTATTGAATTATCTGGTTGCTATAAACGATATCACTCACCTTTAGCTAGAACAATCTTTCTTGGTATGCCAGATGAAAATATTCAATATATCGCAGACGTCGTAGTAGAGGGGATAAATATAACGTTAGATGCCATTCGTCCAGGTATTACTTGTGAAGAGGTAGAGGCTGTGTGGCGCAGAGTTATAGAGAAAAGTGGAATAAAAAAAGATTCGAGGCTTGGTTACTCAATGGGATTAAACTATCCCCCAGACTGGGGAGAGCATACTGCTAGTCTAAGAGCTGGCGATCATACAATCCTTAGAGAGAACATGACTTTTCATATGATACCTGGAATATGGCTTGACCATATGGGGGTTGAAATAAGTGAATCTTTTCGCATAACAGATAAAGGCTGTGAAGTGTTAGCAGATTTTCCTCGTGAATTATTAGTAAAACCTAATATTCGTTTAGCCTAAATATAGCAAAACGGTTCGTTTAAGGCAGAACGTAAGTGACTGCCTTGAACGAAGGTGGAAATAATATCCGTACTAATTTATCCCGCATATAACTGGCAGTAAGATCCCAAAATCACGCAATCAATTGAAACCAATATAGCTAAGTGTGGGATCAACTGCCAGTAAATGTCCGATTGGTTCGTCTAACCATCCGTGGGGATAAATAAACTTCCCCACGGATGGAAGTCTCACTTTATCCCGCATATAACTGGCAGTAAGCTCCCCAAATCACGTAATCAATTGAAACCAATATAGCTAAGTGTGGGATCAACTGCCAGTAAATGTCTGATTGGTTTAAGGGCCTTTAGGTCATACCCTTGTGGTACTAACCATCCGTGGGGATAACAGCTCCCATGGATGGAAGTTTCACTTTATTTCCATACCGTATCATTAATTAAGTTTGGTGGTTTTTGTCCACGTAAACCTGCAAGCAAATTTTCGGCAGCTAATGCTGACATTTTTAATTCCGTCTCGTGAGTCGATGAACCAATATGGGGTAAGGTGACTACATTATCCATTTTCAATAAATCATTTTTAGGATCGACAGGTTCTTGTTCAAATACGTCAAGGCCTGCACCTGCGATATTGCCGTTTTTTAACGCTTGAATTAAATCCTGTTCGACAATTGTCTTTCCGCGAGAACCGTTAATGAAAATAGCTGTTTTCTTCATCAAGTTAAATTCCCGTTGACCAATCAAATGTTTTGTTTCTTTAGTTAATGGTGTAATCAGACAAACGAAATCAGAACGTTGTAATAATTGATCTAAGCTAGCGTAGGTTGCCTGAAATTTCTCTTCAGCTTCGGGCTTTCGGGTGCGGCTATGGTAGAGAATGTTCATATCAAAACCATGATGAGCTCGTTGGGCAATGGCAAAGCCGATTCTCCCCATACCAATAATACCTACTGTTTTATGATGTACATCAGTACCATAATGTCTACTATCCAGTGATTCAACCCAATTACCTGATTTTACGAGTTGATTGAGTTCGGGGAGCCTTCTAGCTGTTGATAGTATTAAGCCAAAGACCATATCAGCGACTGTATCGGTCAGAATGCCAGGAGTATTAGTTGCCATAATCTTTCTATTAGTCAATGCTTCTAAATCTAAGTTATTGTACCCAACTGAAACATTACTAACAATTTTTAAGTTTGGAGCACGATCCAATAATTGACGATCAATCTTTAAATCGAGTCCAATAATACCATCTGCTTGTTGAAGAAAAGCTAAGAAAGCTTGATCTGAATTTGTATCCACATTCTTAAAAAATTGAACGTCATGGTTTTTTTGTAAATCATCAAGCACAGGCTTTTCGACGCGTTGATAGGCAAGAATTTTCATAATAAGCTTCCCCCATTCTGTACTATCTTAAAATTAAATTACTTTCAACATAGTAGGTTCTAATAAATAAGTCAAGGTCCATTTATCCCGCATATAACTGGCAGTAAGCCCCCTCAAGCAATGAGGAGAAACCAATATAGCTAAGTGTGGGATCAACTGCCAGTAAATGTCCGATTGGTTCGTCTAACCATCCGTGGGGATAAATAAACTTCCCCACGGATGGAAGACTCACTTTATCCCGCATATAACTGGCAGTAAGCCCCCTCAAGCAATGAGGAGAAACCAATATAGCTAAGTGTGGGATCAACTGCCAGTAAATGTCCGATTGGTTCGTCTAACCATCCGTGGGGATAAATAAACTTCCCCACGGATGGAAGTCTCACTTTATCCCGCATATAACTGGCAGTAAGCCCCCTCAAGCAATGAGGAGAAACCAATATAGCTAAGTGTGGGATCAACTGCCAGTAAATGTCCGATTGGTTCGTCTAACCATCCGTGGGGATAAA
>NZ_CANMAB010000156.1:0-5548 GCF_947495635.1 uncultured Virgibacillus sp.
CAATATACATCAACCATTTCAAAATAACTACTTGGCTTAACGCAGTCATTGCACTGATTTTATACTTTCTTAACTTAGAACAAAAGCACAAGCGCCCGATTAGAAACGTAGCGACTGGAGCAAATCAACGGAGGTAAAGAAATCAAGGTGACTTGTGAACCGATAATGACTTAGCTTAGAAGCAATTCGTGGAGTCGCCTTGTTCTGGGAACTGGAGCTGGACGCGGCTCAACACGCGCCTATTTATCCACATGAGCAAATTTTATCATTTCCTAAACTACAAAGAAAATGGTTGGTAACACTGACCAACCATTCTATATGAAACCTTTCGTATTTCTATTTTACTGTCATTTCGTAAAAATCTAAACTATAGGCTGTTCCAGCTTTAGGATTATCTGTTCTCTCCAGCTTACCCTTGTATAATATATCTCCATTATTTAAGTCAACCACATGCATAGATAGATTACTGCTCTCCGTTTGTTTCCCACTAGTAATATACAGTTTACCATCTTTCATACGGTATTGACCCCAATTTATTTCAGCATCTGTGACAGCAGTTTCCCCTGTTAATTCAGCTGCTTTTTCATCAATCTCCGGCATATCAGGCTGTTTCGGTAGTTCAATCTGAAAGCTATTCGTCACCTTTTGTTCTGCGATAGCAAATGTTGTTATTTCTATCCCCTTTGCTGTATTGTGTAAAAAATAAATATTATCATCATTCACAGGTATAATTTCTTGCTTTTGTAGCTTCTTAGGAATATCCAGTTGAACCTTCTCTCTCGTCTCTAAGTTAAACGTGAATAACTTACTATCCTTTACAACATCTTGATACGATCCGTCTTCGAGCTGTTCCGGTTCATAATAATCAGCTTGGAAAACTATATCGTTATTTTTTTCAATATCCTCTGGATCTTGAAGTAACATAATTTCTGTATTGTTATCCTCTCCACCATTGGTATAAGTAACAATACTTTCTTCATTAATAAGCTTTTCTCCCGTTAAATTTATGCGATAAATTCGTAATTCATTACTCATTTGATCATCCGTCGTTACTAACTCATTTCGTGTAATAACATGAAGGTTTTCGTTTGTTACTACTACATCCTCAACCATCATGTAGCGATAATCATCTTGGTTTGGAATATCGACCGTAAATGAAACCTTATCATTCTTATCCTTGTAAAGCACATCAATGTTTAACTGAAAGTCTGATTCTGTATATGTTTGTCGATCCCATTTAGAATCAGCCTCAGCATAAACAAGCAGTTTATCATCCTCGTAAAAACGTGTTAAGCCATCCTTTCCTCGCATAAAATTACGGTGCTCCGCCTGAAGCTCTTCAATGATTGGATGCTTTCGCATTCCTTCGAGCTCTTCAACAAGAGACAGCTCACTCCGATACGTCGTCCCGTCTGCAGAGATCATTAATTCATTATGATATAAATCTTCCATTAATGAACCGCCAAGCTGCGCACGAGCTATAAAGTCATCATTACCAGCTTGCTTCTTCCATTCAAAAGTAGGAAGCTGGTTTTCAGCCACAGCCTTTTGTATATAAAACGCGCCAATAACGAATATGGCGAATGCTGCAATTATAATTAATTCCCAATAACGTTTCATTCCTTCTTCCCCCTCTATACAGTGATTCGATGTTTCAATAGAAAACTACTTAGCCAGATGGAACAAGCAGCAAGGAATAGCCCTAATATCACCTCAATGATGATTAACTCTACGAGATACAAATAATTCTTCTGTAACAGTTCCTGAATAATAATTGGTAAAACAAAAACTGCTGCTGCGATTGCACAGTAACCAATGCCAAGAAATATCCCCTTCCATCGATAGCTACGCTCTAAAAGAATACCTGTAAAAATAATGAAGACTGCCATAAAGCCAACACCATAGGAAAGAATTAATTTAGTAATGGTTGTTGGTATGATAATATTGAGGTAACGAAAATTTTGAATAACTTGACTCACAGCCATATCTGTCCGAAATTCATTAGGAACCATCCACTGATAAATCATATTTTCGATAAATAATAAAACGATTTGTAGCGCAATTAATCCCAGCACCATTAGAAATATAGAAGTTGCTTTGGCGAAAAATACATTAATCCGAGCCGTAGGCAACATAAGTAGGCGATAAATAAAAGTATTCTTTCCGAACCAATCGCGATACCAAATAAAAAAGACGTAAAAGATTAATGCGACAACACAAAGGGCAATTGGGCCCAAGAACCAAAGTGTTTGTGTCAGATCAAACAAACTAGATCTACCGTAGACTTCAAGAAACTCTGCTTTTGGCATCTGTTCCTCATAGATTACTTTATTCATCTCATTTAAGTAACGATTAGAATAAACAATTACGCCAATAATCTGTGAAATAATGGTGATGGCGATTAATACTAGATACAGCTTGAAAAACCTGCTCAATTCAAAGCTTGTTAATTTTAAATAGCTTTTCATGACTGATACACCTCTCTCATCACATCCACTACTGATTTCCCTTCCATTTCTCGAACTTCCTCTGTGTTAAATTGCTTAATAACAACACCCTCATCGAGTAGTACAACCTTATCAATCAAGTGTTCAATATCACTTATTTCATGTGTCGTTATAATAACACCACGATCTTCGATTAAATGACTGGTAAACACATCAGCAATTTGTTCTCTACTAAACATATCGATCCCAGAGAATGGTTCATCCATTAGTATATAATCAACATCTAATGCTAAACCAAGTAATAGGTTCACCTTTGCTGTATTCCCTTTTGATAATTGAGCGATTTTATCCGTAGGATTTAGCTTAAAGAATTGGAGTAGGTCTGTTGCCCGTTGCTCATTCCAGGACTTATAATAATCACGCATAAATTGCATGGAATCGGCTATTGTCATGTTCGGTAAGACAGTTATTGCATCGGGAATGAAGGTTAGTTTATCGAAGCTTTCCTTTTTAATTTTTTCTCCATCAATTAATATCTGTCCTTTATTTATCGGCGTCAGTGCCATAATTGCATTCAGGATAGTGGTTTTTCCAACACCATTAATACCAATTAAGCACGTAATCTCTCCTTTATTTGCACTGAAACTGACACCTTTAAGTACCTGCTTTCTCCCAAACTTTTTCGTAATATCCTTTACCTCTATCATTGCTGTCCCCCCTTTTCATCACTTGCCTCTTCATATTTTTCTCTTAACAATTCAACTAACTCATCAAACGGGACTTGAATTGAATGGACAGATGCAATAAATGCGTGAACAGCTTCTAAGAGAAGCTCTTCACGAACAGATTGCAGCATCTCCTCATCCCTTGTTATTTTACTGGGCAAATTACGCTCGGTATAAATCAATCCTTGCTCCTCCATTTCCTTATAAGCTCGTTGAACAGTATTTGGGTTTATCTTTAACTGACCTGCCAGTTCTCTGCGTGACGGTATTTCCTGTCCTGGCTCCAATTTATTCGTAGCTATTTGTTCTTTGAAATGTCGTACAACTTGAACATAAACAGGATCACGATTATTAAAATTCACCTTCATAGCAACAACTCCTAATCATGTCATTAGATGCAATTCTCATGTGTATCAACCTATTAATACACTAGGTGTAAAAAAATTCGCATTACTGTATTAACCGTATAATACATTGCATAGGCGTATTATACGGTTAATACAGTTGGCCTGTCAATTCTTTTTTTAATTCTTTTAATGAGAAAGCATTTGATAAACATACGACTGTGCTTTATATGCTAGAATAAAGTGAAACTTCCATCCGTGGCGGTTTTGTTTATCTCCCACTGATTGCTAGTACCACAAGGGTATGACCTAAACGCCTTTGAATTAATCAGACATTTATTGGCAGTCGATCCCGCACTTACCAATATTGGTTTCACTTTATTGCTTGAGGTAGGAGCTTAGAGCCAGTTATATGCGGGATAAAAGATATGCATGATAATGTATTAGATGTAAATATAGAAAGGAAAAGATATTATATGAAACTCGTATCCTGGAATGTTAACGGTATTCGTGCTTGTGTTCGGAAAGGCTTTCTCGACTATTTTCATAAGGTAGATGCGGATATCTTCTGCCTCCAAGAAACAAAGCTACAAGCCGGACAAATCGATCTAGAGTTGGAAGGATATTACCAATATTGGAATTACGCTGAAAGAAAAGGCTATTCAGGTACCGCTGTCTTTACAAAACAGCAGCCTTTATCTGTTTCGTATGGAGTTGGTGAACAGGAAAGTGAGGAAGAAGGTCGAATTATTACACTAGAATTTGAGAATTTTTATCTTGTTAATGTCTATACACCAAATGCCAAAAGAGATCTGACTAGACTTAATTATCGGTTGCAATGGGAAGATAAATTATTTCTATACCTGCAAGCGTTAGACGAACGCAAACCTCTTATATATTGTGGTGACCTCAATGTAGCTCATCAAGAAATTGATCTAAAGAATCATAAAACAAATCACGGAAATTCTGGGTTTACTACAGAAGAACGCGGAAAAATGACTCGTATTTTGGATAATGGCTTTGCAGATAGTCTCCGTTACTTCCATCCAGATACAGAGGGGCTATATTCGTGGTGGTCCTATATGAAGACCATTCGTGAACGAAATATCGGTTGGCGGATCGATTATTTTATTGTATCTGATCGTCTAACAGCGAAACTAATTGATTCTAATATTCATTCACATGTACTAGGTAGCGATCACTGCCCGATTACTATGGAAATAAAGTTATCCTTCTATTCGTGAGGTCTCTCTCCCCTCATTATTCTAAAATCCGCATACACTTCAAGCAATCGCCAGTACGCATCTGATTGGTTCAACTATACCTAAAGTACGTTGCACTTAGCTTACAAATCCGACTTTTTCGGGATCCGGAGATAGTCTTGAGGTGATGACGGTCTGCTCGTTCATACAGGATAAATCTGTAATCTACGGTTCATCTTCCGTTCATACTTCTTTCTTATTATAAGCATTGTACCATTCTATGAATGAAAAGGAGCGTTTTTGTTGAATACATATAGTAAAGCTTTATTGCGTTTTTCTGCTGTTTTTGCATTGATTGGTGCTTTTATTGGTTCACATATGGCTGGAGCTGGTGGCTATGAATTTAAAACTGTACATGCTCATATTCTTGTCGTTGGCTGGCTAACATTATTTGCTTGGGCAGTGTATTATAAGATTTTTACACCTGTCAATAAAGTAATCGCAGCACTCCATGTATGGACTGCAATTATTGGTGCAATCGGGTTAACAAGTGGCATGTGGCTTTATTACTTGCGCCCCTTTGCAATGAACGAAGCGGTAATCACCGTGTTCTTTATCGTTGGTGGCTCTATCTTACTTGTCAGCTTCGCATTATTCTTGCTATTAACCTTCTTGAAAACAGATGAGGACATGAAATAAATTCTAAGCCATTTTTCACTTTTAAGTTTTTATAAAGTGAAACTTCCATCCGTGGGGGGATTTTGTTTATCCCCACGGATGGTTAGGTGAACCAATCGGACATTTACCGGCAGTTGATCACCCACTTTACC
>NZ_CANMAB010000157.1:0-5479 GCF_947495635.1 uncultured Virgibacillus sp.
ATAGCTACTAGAGGAAGCGTAAATCTGAGCATGTAGTGATAAGGACTGAGCGAATTTTGCTCCGTTTTTCTTATTGATAAGTTCATTGTTTGAAATTACTTGCTTATAGGGAAAATGGATTCTAAATATAAGATTTACTACCAATGTAAATAAAGAGGAGGAGGGAGTATATTTGAGCGTCCATCACATACTTTTGCTATTAATTATCGGGTACATTGTTTTTTCTATAGACAAGAAGCAAGAGTACTTTCCTGTCCCAACGGTATTAGTGCTAATAGGTATTACGCTGTCACCAATCAGTTATTTCGCGAACATATCAATAACAAAAGATCTTATATTTCATGTTTTCTTACCGGCACTTCTATTTATATCAGCTTATCAATTCCCAACAATGGCTTGGAAGAAGTATAAGTATATTATTGGAGGATTAGGAACGATAGGTCTGCTCTTAACAATAGCTATATTTGGTGGTTTTGTTTATTTAATTGGAAATTTATTTATTCAAATATCCATTATAGCTGCGTTACTGATTGCTGCTATTTTATCACCAACAGATCCTGTATCGGTTATAGCGATATTAAAGAAATCGTCTAGTGATCGGAACACGGCTGACATTGTGGAAGGGGAATCGTTGCTTAATGATGGGACAAGCATTGTAGTATTTGGTGTGCTTCTAAGTATGTTAACGCAAGGGACAACCTTTTCACTTAGTGGTTTCGTTAGTGAATTCTTACTTGTATCCTTAGGTGGTGTTGCGATTGGTATTGCATTCGGTTGGCTTATGAGCAAGGCAGTGCATTATACCGACCATCGTCAATATCAGGTGATGTTAAGTATCATTGTAGCTTATGGTAGCTTTTACTTAGGAGAATTAATGGACGTGTCAGGTGTACTTTCAACTGTTACAGCGGGAATGATGCTATCCTATGAATTTGGAAAAAATATAAAAGAGGATCATTTTCGAGATCAACTGGATGGGTTTTGGGGAATTATCGAGCCAACAATCTTATCTATCATATTTCTACTTATAGGGATTCAATCAGCAAGGTACCTCGTTTTTTCAGAATGGCAGCTTGCTATTCTTCTATTTTTAGGATCGCTAATCGTACGATTTTTGGTAATTACAGCCATGACCCAATTTCATTCTACATGGAAAACGTACATGTCTCTAAGGGAATGTGCAGTAATAGCTTGGACCGGTATTAAAGGAACAATGTCAGTGGCACTAGTGTTAGGATTCGAAGCAGCTACTGATAAAAGTAGTGAATTCATATCCATCATTTTTGTTGTCATTTTACTATCATTAGTAATCCAAAGTGCAAGCGTATATCCATTAGTCAAAAGATTAAAAGGCTCATAAAAAGGTTTGGAAGCATATTATCTTCCAAACCTTTATTTTATACAAACATCCAGTTATATTCCAATGGGTTCAAAGGCCTTTAGGTCCTACTCTTATGGTACTAACAATCAGTGGGCGATAAACAAATCATAACTGATTGAAGTTTCACTTTATCTATTCTTCCAAAGGACTCATCTTTACTATTCATTCGATAATTTTAATACATCTAATAACTTAAAGAATAGGCCAAGGAATATGGCTACTATTGTAGCAAGCCCCATACCAGTTAGGGCTACTGAACCGATTTGAACTGTAGCACCGCTAATACCGATGACAAGGACGACACATGTTAGAATCAAATTCTGTGAGTGGTTATAGTCCACATTTGCTTCTACTAACATACGAATACCACTAGCTGCGATAATTCCAAATAGAAGTAAGGAAATCCCTCCCATAACTGCGGTTGGAATAGATGATATCAATGCAGCCAACTTTCCAACAAATGAAAGAATAATGGCTATAACGGAAGCTATTCCAATAATCCAGGTGGAATATACCTTTGTTATTGCTAGTACGCCAATGTTTTCACCATATGTCGTATTCGGTGTTGATCCAAAAAAGCTAGAGATGATCGTAGATATACCGTTACCAGCTAACGAGCGGTCTAATCCAGGTTCTTTCATCAAATCTTTTTTGACAATATTACCTGTTACGAATAGATGTCCAATATGTTCAGGTACAAGTACTAAAGCTGCTGGCAAAATTACTAGTATGGCAGACCAATCAAATTTCATGTGATAAATTTCTGGCATCGAGAACCATTTTGCCTCTTTAATAGCAGTTAAATCAACCAATCCAAAGAAATATGCAATAATATAGCCTGCAATAATTCCAATCAAAATAGGAATGATTTTTAAGAAGCCGCGCATTGTTACCCAACAAATTATTGTAATTGCAAGTGTCAAAAGTGAGACTACAGCTGTACTAGTGTCCATCGTCCAAGAAGCACCTGCGTCTTGGGGTGCGATCCATCCCGCCATCTCTGCAGCTGTTGGTACAAGTTCTAAACCGATAACAGCGACAATTGCTCCCATAGCGGCAGGTGGAAAAATTATATCAATCCAACTTGTTCCAATAAATTTAACAATTAATGCAATGATGGATAAAACAACACCTACTGCAAGGAATCCACCTAATACATAGCTATATCCGGTTCCGCCTCCGTAATTCTCTAATACGGCAAAAACTGGTGATATAAACGCAAAACTTGATCCTAAATATGCAGGTATTTTTCCTTTTGTAATAAATAAGTAAATTAGCGTTCCAATACCATTCATTAATAAAATGGTTGCAGGGTTAACACCGAATAAAATTGGAACTAATACAGTAGATCCAAACATTGCAAATAAGTGCTGTATACTAAGTGGTAAGCTTTTTAAAATGGGTAAACGTTCGTCTACTTGAATCTCTTTATATTGTGCCATGTTTCTTCCCCCTTTAAGAATTGGCCCAACAGTTACCGTGGGTGATTAAAAAAAGAAAAAAGCACCGAGCCGTGTGTGGCAGGGTGCTTCTATAAAATGAGGTAGAACACGAAGTTCCTCCTGATTTTATTGAACAGAATTCCATCTGTTACACCTTGGCAGCCTCACGGGACTGAATTAAAGGTAACCGTATGAACTTATCTTAGATATTATCCCAATTTAAAGTGTTTCTGTCAATTCTTTTTTTATCATGTCAAAAAACAAAAGACAGAGCATTTGCTTATAACCACTTCTGTAACTCTACTTTTAAAATTTTACCACTTGGGGTTTTGGGTAATTCATCTACAAAGGTAATCGATTGCGGATATGAAGTTCCATTGGTGCTATCTTTGCAAAAGTTAATGATATCTTGCTTCGTACTATCTGATTTGTTGTCAAGCACAATAAAGGCGTGAGCAATTTCTCCTAGTTCTTTATGCGGTAATGGGATGATAGCGGTCTCGGCAATGTGTGGGTGTTTCATTAAGATTTGCTCCAAGTTAGCAGTAGAAATGGTGCCCTGCTGATTTGGAATGTCTTTAAACGGTTCTTTCACATGAATATGACCTTGCTCATCTATAAATCCTTTATCACCTGTGAAAATCCAGCCATTTTTCATCATGTTTCGATTTTCGGCATGTTGCAAAGTTCCTTGCCCCTTTACGATAATGTCACCAATTTCAATTCCGTTATGCGCTACTTCCTCTCCCGAACTGTTTACGACGCGTATCTTTGTTTGACCCATGAAGATCCCACCTCAGTTCCAATTATCTAATAGTATACTTTATATTAAATTATATCACATTTACCTGTAAGCGTTTTACTTTTTGTGACTAAAAATATTTAGTTCGCTCGAAAATTGAAAATAATTGTAAAATGATTAGGCTGATTGGAAGAAAGATTCAAACGTTTACCATGTGATAACGTAGAAAAACACGATAAGTATATATTCTAGTTGTACTTCTACTGATTATTAGCCTAAATATAAAAATTTTGATATGATTATTATATTGTTAAAATAGGTATAAGCGATTCTAAATAGTAATAATAACATTTTTGAGTTAATATGAAAGAGCGCTTTTCCTGTGAATTTTGTTAGTAAAATATAGGAAGGTGGAAGTTTTATGAGTTTAAACAAACCAAAAATAGTAGTTCTGGGCGCAGGCTATGCTGGATTGACAACAACAAAGCGTCTCTTACAAAAGCTATCACCGGAACAAGCAGAGATTGTACTAGTTAACAAACATAATTATCATTATGAATCTACTTGGTTACATGAGGTAGCTGCTGGAACAATTAATCCAAATCAAGCTCGTGTGATGATTAGTGATGTCATTAACCCAAATAAAGTAAGACTAGTTTATGATTCTGTTGTGAAAATCAACAAAGACGAGCAACGCGTTGTGTTGGAGAATAGTGAAATTGAATATGACTACTTAGTTGTTGGGCTTGGTTTTGAATCAAATGATTTTGGAATTAAAGGGATGGCAGAGCATGCTTTTGCTATTGAAGATATTGATTCCAGTCGTCTTATTAGTGAACACATAGAATATCAATTTGCTAAATATAACAACGAAGAGAACGTTGAGGATGAGAGCTTGCATATCCTTGTTGGTGGTGCAGGATTCACAGGCATTGAGTTTGTGGGCGAATTAGCTGATAGGGTGCCTGAGCTATGTAAAAAATATGACATAGATCGTAACAGAGTTAAAATTATAAATGTAGAAGCAGCTCCTTCTATCTTGCCAATGTTTGATAAAGAGTTAGTTGCATATGCCAAAAAATCCCTTGAAGATCGTGGTGTCGAGATTAAAATTGGTGCTGCCATTTCTGAATGTACAGAGGAAGGGTTTATTGTTGGAGACGATAAAGAGCTAATCAAAGCAGGTACTGTTGTGTGGACAGGTGGAGTGAAAGGTAGCTCTGTGTTAGGGAATTCAGGCTTTGAATTAACAAAAGGAAAAGTTAACGTTGACGCCGACTTACGTATGAAAGGTGAAGAGAATATTTTTGTTATTGGTGACTGTTCATGGGTTTGGAATAAAGAAGCAGATCGCCCGTATCCTCCTACTGGACAATTAGCAATGCAAGAAGCGGATGTTGTTGCTGCTAATCTAGCTGCACTTCTTACAAACCAACCTTTAACTGACTTTGTTTTTCATGACAAAGGTACGGTAGCTTCTCTAGGTATTTCTGATGGAATCGGAAATATATTTAATGATTACAAACTTCAGGGGAAAGCAGCAGCAGCAATGAAAAAAGTGGTAGATAACCGTTCTTTATTCCTTATGGGGGGAACAAAATTAGTTCTTAAAAAAGGTAAATTCCGTCCATTCTAAGACACTCATTTTATTAAAAAATAGCTACATCAAATGAGGAGGTATTTGGGAAATGAAAAATAAAACATTATGCGGATTATTTTTGGTCATAGCATCATTGGTTGGCTACAGACTTTTAAGTGATTATATGGAAGATTCGAGAGATTTTAGGTAAATGGTTGACCATCCAGGCGTTTATTTCGCTCGGATGGTTTTTTTTGAAAGTTAAGAAAGTATAAAATCAGTGCAATGACTGCGTTAAGCCAAGTAGTTATTTTGAATGTTAGATGTATATTGGC
>NZ_CANMAB010000158.1:0-5320 GCF_947495635.1 uncultured Virgibacillus sp.
TTTTTTGAGCGGGTTTTGCTAAAAAAGTTAGCTGAAGGACAAACCCCACGGAAAGGGAAGTGGGCAGCCGGAGTGGTAGAGGAAGCGTAAATCTGAGCATGTAGTGATAGGGACTGAGCGAATTTTGCTCCGTTTTTTTATAGTGGTAGTTATAAAATCAGTGTTATACGCCAACTTTTCTAATAAATAAATAGTTTATTACTTTAAAAATGTCACAGAATGTTCTAAAATAAATAATAGTTACCAAAAAGTTTGCATAATTTTTAATACATTGTTTTTTAATCGGTTCATAAATAGAATTAGTACTTGTAAACGTATCAAGGAGATATTTCTATTATTTGTAACCGATTTCAATTTATAAAACGAGGTGATTGGATGGATATGCAGAAGATACCAGTTAAAGAAGGTAATCATAATCTGAAAGATTATGAAAAAGTTAGGGAAACTTTTTCATGGGATGATATGAAGAAACATTTTTCCTGGAATGAAACGGGAAAGGTTAATATTGCCTATGAGGCGTTAGACCGCCATGCGGAAAATCCAGAGAAAAAGGACCAGGTTGCATTACTGTATTCTGATCCAGATAGAGAAGAGAAGGTAACCTTTGGTGACCTACGTGATGAGAGTAATAAGTTTGCTAATGTTTTACGTAAGTATAATGTGAAAAAAGGAGATCGCGTATTTCTGTTCATGCCAAGAAGCCCAGAATTTTATGCAGCTTTCTTCGGTATCCTTAAAGTTGGTGCCATCGCTGGACCTTTATTCGAAGCTTTCATGGAGCAAGCGGTTCGCGATCGATTGCAGGATAGTGAAGCAAAAGTGTTAATTACAACACCTGATTTATTGTATCGAGTTCCACAGGAGGATTTACCAAACTTAGAAAAAATAGTGCTTGTAGGGAAACATAACGAATCTGCGGATCATTATATTGATTATCAAAGAGAAATGAAGGATGCTTCTAATAAAACAGAAATGGAATGGGTAGATTTAGAAGATGGTATGTTACTCCATTACACATCTGGATCTACTGGAAAACCAAAAGGTGTGTACCATGTCCATAATGCTATGATTCAACATTATGCTACGGGCGAGTGGGTATTAGACCTAAGGGAAGAGGATGTATATTGGTGTACCGCTGATCCAGGCTGGGTTACTGGAACAAGTTACGGAATTTTCGCACCATGGTTGCATGGTGTGACTAATGTTATTCGAGGTGGAAGATTTACACCGGATGATTGGTATGGAACACTAGATACGTATAAGGTTAGTGTCTGGTATACGGCACCTACAGCACTTCGTAAATTAGTAAGTGCAGGAGAAGACGTAGTGAAGAAATATGACCTTTCTTCCTTACGACATATTATGAGTGTTGGAGAGCCATTGAATCCAGAAGTAGTGACTTGGGGATTAAAAGCATTTAATTTGCGGATTCATGATACATGGTGGATGACGGAAACAGGTGCACAGCTTATTGTTAACATTCCATCAATGGAGATAAGACCAGGATCAATGGGGAAACCATTACCAGGTATTGAAGCGGCTATTATTGATAATGAAGGAAATGAACTACCACCAAACCAAATGGGGAATTTAGCTATTAAGAAAGGTTGGCCATCTATGATGCGGGCTGTATGGAAGAATCCAAGCAAGTATGACAGCTACTTTATCCATGGTTGGTATGTATCAGGAGATAGTGCTTATAAAGATGAAGATGGCTATTTCTGGTTCCAGGGGCGTTTAGATGATGTTATCAATACTTCTGGTGAACGAGTTGGCCCATTTGAGGTAGAAAGTAAATTAATAGAACATCCGGCTGTTGCTGAAGCCGGCGTTATTGGGAAACCACATCCAGAGCGAGGAGAGATCATTAAAGCGTTTATTACGCTGAATGATGGGTATCAGAATACGGATGAATTACTAGAGGATATACGCTTATTTGTTAAGACAGGGCTAAGTGCTCATGCTGCACCACGTGAACTAGAAGTAAAAGACTCCATTCCTAAGACAAGAAGTGGTAAGATCATGCGTCGACTATTGAAGTCTTGGGAGCTAGGATTGCCTACTGGTGATACGTCAACATTAGAAGAATAGATGGTAGAGCCACAGAGGGTAAAATAATTTAGATAACGAAGACGCTTAATTATAGACTGATTAAAATATGCTCCCTTCCAAAGTAGATAGATCAAAAAATATAATCTGTTGCTTTGGGGGGATTTTTGTCTAGGAAATTACGGAAATTATAAAATTTGAGCCTGTGGATATATATGGGCGTGTTGAGCCGCGTGAAGCTCCAGCGCCCAGAAACGAGGCGACTTCATGAATCGCCCTAATCTAAGTCATCATCGGCGCGCAAGCTCATCGTAATACCTTTATCTCCGTTGACTCGCTCTAGTCGCTACGTTTCTACTCGGACGCTTACGCCTTTTGCTCTTGAAATGCTATCGAACGGAATGGATACAACACTCCTTTTACACCGCTCACTTTATAAGCTAGTTATTTCTTATTTACTTTGAAATCTGTTACATTTCCAATATGGAACATATTCATAAATTGAGGAAATGAGGAATCTTAAAATGTCTAAAGAATTTTGGGATCAAAACTTTTCAGATAAAGAATTTGTATATGGGAAACAGGCAAATCAATTCACCCAGCAAAAGAGTCACCTCTTATCTAAAAATTCAACTATAGGATGCTTTGCAGAGGGAGAGGGCAGAAACGCCATCTATTTAGCTGGTTTAGGGCATGAGGTTATTGCTTATGATCAATCTACTGTCGGATTAGAAAAGGCAAAACAATTAGCTGTAGAGCAAGGAGTAAACGTACAAGCTATTCCCATGGACTTGACTAAGGAAAAGGTGATATCTCGCCAATTTGATGCGGCGATTATGGTCTTTGGGCATGTTCCAGCGGAAGATCAACATTTTTTTATTCATAATATAATTGCTGCTGTAAAGCCAGGTGGCTATGTAATGTTTGAGGTATACTCAGAGGATCAATTAGACTACCAAACAGGTGGACCAAGGGAGAAGGAAATGCTGTATCATCCATCGGATGTATTACAATGGATAATGCCTCATCATTGTTTGCATTTCTATTATGGAGAAGTAGATCGAAAAGAAGGAAAAAAGCATACTGGCTTGTCTCATGTTATTCAAACGGTTATAAAAAAGAAAGACTAGATATGTAAATAGAACCAAAGGATAAGTGGATTACTCCCTTAACCTTTGGTTTTTGTCGTTTATGCAGTAATGGATTCAGCTGGGCCAAAAATTTCGAAATGAATATCTTTTTCAGCTACATGTGATTTTTTTAAGCTTACATAGGTTGTACGCATGAATCCTTTTGGTCCACAAATGTAACATGTAGCATCTGATGTTGGTAAAATTGAAGATACCCACTCAGCGTCTATATAGCCTTTTTTATCACATCGATCCGTATCTTTGGGATGATTATAGATCGTATAGCTTGTCACATGATTATTAGAACTAGTAATGGTAGCAACTCTCTCTTTCAACGCATGATAATTTTCTGACTTTGCAGCATGAATGAAGATAACCTGTCGTTCAGGCTGTTCTTTTATCACCGTTTCTAACATACTCATCATTGGTGTCATTCCCACACCTCCACTAATTAGTATCAGTGGTCGATGATCTTGTTGATCAAGTATGAAGTCTCCAGCCGGTGCACTTATAGGTAAAATGCTTCCTTCATTAATTTTCTCATGTAAATAAGTAGAGACAATTCCTGCTGGGCCTTGTTCATTCTCATCCTCACGTTTAACACTAATGCGGTAATACCCTTCATCCGGAGCACAAGATAAACTGTATTGGCGAAGATGGGTATATGGTTCACCATCTATGTCTGCTTTTACAGTAATGTATTGTCCAGGCTGATAACTAGGAAATGGTAAACCATCCTCGGGAACTAAATAAAAAGATGTAATAACTTCACTCTCAATTACCTTTTTTGTCACTTTGAAATTTCGAAAACCTTCCCAGCCACCGGATGATTGCAATGTCTTATTATATAATTCTTTTTCCACGTTAATAAAAAGATCTGCTATGACATAATATGCTTTTTCCCATGCGTCGATCACATCATCATTAGCTACTTCTCCTAAAACATCTTTCATTGCTAGTAATAGGTACTTGCCAACGATTGGATAATGTTCTGGTTGAACATTTAGACTTTTATGCTTATGTGCAATTTGCATGACATGGGGTACTATTTCTTCTAAATGATCGATATTTGCCGCAGCAGCATAAACGGTATTCGCTAAGGCCTTGGGCTGAGCACCTCTCCGTTGATTGGTTTGATTAAATAAATTCTTTAATTCTGGATGATTTGTTAGCATTAGCTGATAGAATCGCTTCGTTATCTCTGAACCTTGTTGTTGTAATACTGGCACAGTAGCTTTAATAATGTCCTTTGTTTGCTCATCTAGCTCGACTGTTTGTGTTGACATAACTAAGCACTCCCTTTGAAATAAACATGTATTTTGTATACATGTTTATTTTATAATGATTTAACTGGTAAAAAAACAGGAAAATAAGCAAAATATGTTACAATAATGTGAAAACATGAACAAGTAGGTGTATCCATGAATCTTAAAAAATATACAGATTACGCATTACGTGTATTAATATTTACGGGAATGAAATCAGATCAAGAGCTGGCTACAATTAAAGAGATATCCGAGGTATATACGATTTCACAAGAACATGTAAGGAAAGTAGTACATGAGCTTGTAAAGATGGAATTGATAGAGTCGGTAAGAGGCAGGCATGGAGGAATTAGAATGGCTAAGCCACCAGAAGAAATCAATGTTGGTAGACTTGTTCGACAGCTTGAAGCTGATTTTGTCATTTTAGAATGCTTTGATAAAGGAACAAACCACTGTGTTATTTCTCCAGGCTGTACATTAAAACATGTATTAAATAGGGCGTTAGTCGCTTTTTTTAAGGTTCTTGAAGCATATACATTAAAGGATTTAATTAAAAATGAAGAAGAGCTTCGTGAACTAATGGGACTGTAAAAAATATGTTTTATATAAGAATTATTGGGAACATATAATTATGTAGTCATCGTAAAGGAGTGGATATATCATGAGTAAAAAAATAGTAACTGTTATTACAGATATGTTTGAAGATGTGGAATATACAGAGCCAGCTAAAGCTTTCCGGGAAGCTGGTCATGAAGTCGTTATTTTGAAATGTTTGATGTATATTGGCAATGCTCCGACGAATTACTTCGCTTTCCGCGGGCACGGCCTCAACTAACTTTGCAAAGAAGAACACGTTGCAAAGTGGATTTTCGGCTC
>NZ_CANMAB010000159.1:0-5315 GCF_947495635.1 uncultured Virgibacillus sp.
CGAAAAACCATATTTGGGCAGTAAAGTGTTTCAAATTAATAAGCAGAAATTGTGTCATTTTACTTGACGGTCACATTACCGTTCTTATAACGTTGTTTGGGTACTGTTTGAAGGTGGTAAAACATCTTCCTAGCATTTTTTTAAATGTTTTTTGCAAATCCATGTGAAGTGAACCTTTCTGATGTGGTACAGAAAAGTCATTTCCGTAATCTTTTCCAAAAAACTTGGTGGTTCAAGTTAAAAGAATTAGGAAGGTCGGTCAACCCTTCCTGATTCTACCTTTTTTAAATTAGCTTTGAAATGTGGTGTGATTTCCTTTGAAATTCTGTTATTTCAATGTGGTGCAAGTGTGGTGCTTGCCACTACATTTGAAGGCTAATTGTCTTCTATAAAAACTGAATATAGGGTTACCTGTGAAGTCCAGTTTGGGAAGAAAGTCCACCTTCCCTTACTGGCATACATAATATTTATTTCCGTTTGTTTTTCAATTCATATAACATATAAAATCACTTCTTTTGAGATTCATATTTTACATAACCATAACTTAATAGCATTTGTTTAGGGGCGTTCCCGTTCTTGTAGGTGAGAACTGGAACACACATTGCCTGCCCCTTCTCCTATCTGCTTTTAACTTTGGTTGTGAAATATCTATCTTGAAAGGAGTGATTTTTTTATGGCTAACAAACGTGTAGAAGATGCTTATAAGGAAATTATTAAGCTGATGGAAGGCTATGAATCCATGAAAGACATGGACACCATTGAAAGCCATTCTGAAGGTGAACAGGATGACTATATCACTATTCAACTTATGAACGGTGGAAAAACCCGTATTTATAAAGATAGCTTGAACGCTGAAAGCTTTCAGGAAGCAGTGAAAAAGGGAACAGGCTTTTTCTATGATGATAACGGGGTAACTTATAACGTCAATTCTATTATGAGTTATTCAATGCCTAAAGAAAAAGAAGATTACAGTGAACAAAAGACCATTGCAGAACTGGAAGCTGAAGAAAAGGAAGTCATTGATGCAGGAAAAGTCTTCCATGAAGATAGTGATTCCCACAAGAATCATAAAACGTTTTCTGATGGTTCCTACCGTGAAGGGGGTTCTGAATAATGGATTTCAAACAGTTTGATGAAATGTTAAAGCAGAAACTTGCAGACATTGAACCTGAACAGGTTGAACAGTTTACGGAACAGTTCAAAGAACAGTTTGATTCATATATGGAAGTCAAACAAAAAGCTGATGAAGTGGACAAGATGAAGCGTGATATTAAACATATGGAACTTCAAATGAAGGCTGAAGAAATTGAAGCCTATATTGAAGAACTACTGAAGGAAGGAAAAATAGTTCCTGAACAAGTTAAGCCGTTACAAACTCATTTGATTACTTTAAATGAAGAACAAACAAAACTGTTCAAAAGAGTCATGAAGAATAGACCTGATTTCCTATGATTTATCTATCATTCATGGGTATCTGTTTATATGTCATGAGTGAGATTGTCAGGGGTCTTGAAGATTTACAAAAATGATTTGCACAACCGTACAAGCCTATTAAAAGGCTTAATCATATATTTAGGGGTTAGGCTTAACCACCTGCCCCTTATACCTTAAAAAAGGATTTTTAGTTTATCTAAAAAGGAGAAGATTCAGATATGAGAAATTCAGTTTTTGTAGAAGGCAATTATGCTTTAATTGAAGTTGAAGCACGTTATACAAAGGACAAAAAAGAACATAAACGGGTTGTTATAGATGCAGACTTTCTTCCAGTGGTTGCTGATAAAGCAGGTTCACTTTGGCAGGTTGAAATGAAGAAGGAACACTATCAGGCACCTAAAGAAATAAATGATATTTACAGGGAAGAAAAAGACGGTTCCAAAACGTATTTAAGGAATCACATTATAGGGGCAGTAGAAGGTGAAAACGTATTGAACATAGACGGGAACCCGTTAAATTGCACCTATGGGAACCTGTTCCTACAAAGTGAATGGAAAGAAGATAATAAAAGCCTGTTAGGGTATCACCGAAGACAGAACAAAGGAAGTGGTGATAGTGCTAAGTAAGTTTGAACAGGAAACTATTATTCTATTCAATGATGAAGAAGAAACCGCCACGGTTTCAACGTTATCCAGTAAAGTTGCTGAAAGAATTAAGAAGGCAGGTTATGAACCTGAAATGCTTGATAAGGATAGTTACAAGTTCACCTTGTCCAAACATGATTTAAGGATTTTAGGAACGGACAGGAAGGCAATAAGACTTGCAAGAAGACCACGCTAATTAAGATTGTAAAAGGGGCATACGTTAATTTTAAGCTTAAAAACGGACACCCCCTATGTCCGTAATTTGAAAAGAAAATATTTTCAAGGGGCATAGGTGCCCCCCCTCATTTTTGGGGTTCTAACGGTCTTAATATCGCCACTTAATTCTCGTTTATTTTAAATACTTCCCCAGTTAGTTTACTTTTTAAAATTGGTATATATTCTTCTGTTATATCGTTAAAATTATATTCAATATCCATTTGGATTGATTCTTCATAAAGCTTACCAAGAATATTACTATAACTAAGAGTTAATATACCAATAACTTCTTTTTCTTTACATTCCGAAAAACCAAGTCTTATCTTTAATTTGTGGTTATTTGAATTTCCACTGCTTTCATAATATTCCTTAACAACTGTTTTCACATTTTCTGTACCACTCCAATCACACTTAATACCGTTTAAAACTCTATTAAACCCAATATTATCTACTATTATATCAATAATACGTTCTTCTCTTTGTTCAAATGTACTTTGAACCCTGAACGAGGGTTTAACCATCATATGCCTTTCATTTTCCAATAACTTATTAGCTTTTCTATTTTGAAGTGTGGTCATCAAAGCAAAAATTGCCGCCGCAACTGTTCCTATCCCTGCCGCTATCTGAAACACATCTACAATTGATAATGAACTACTTTCTACAATAACCCTAATATCCATATTATAATATCCTCTTTTACTAATTATTTATTTGGTAGAATACTCCATATAAATCTTACAATGTTTTTTATTATCTATAAACAGTTTTTTTAATTCCATTGAGAAATAAAAAAAGAAAGGGCAAACAAACCCTTTCCAATTATATTCTTCCCTTTACATTTTTAAGTGGTGAAAAGTTTTTATGCTTTTCTAGTACATCCTCACTAAATAAATTTACATAGTTCCGTACCATTTCCATAGAAGTATGTCCTAAGATAGCTTGCAGGGTGAATATATCTGCCCCTGCTTTGACACTCAATTTTGCAAAGGTGTGCCTGAAGGTGTGTGCAGAACATCTTACCCCTTCTATTTTGGCATCTTTCCCATATTTAGTAATTCTGTTCTGAAGTTGTCGTTTTGACAGAGGGGTTTCATCAATGGTTATGAATAAGTAATCATTCTCCACGGTTCCACGTACTGCAAGATACTTCTTCAATAACTTATACATATTATCTGTAATGGGCACAAAGCGTTCCTTATAGCCCTTTGTGTGTCTTATAAGTATGTTTGAAGGGCTTATGTCTTTCAACCTTATATGAACACATTCATTAGCCCGTATGCCCGTTTCAAGAAGTAATGAAAGAATAGTGTAATCCCTAACACCTGTAAAGGTTCTTAAATCGGGTTGTTTAAAAAGCTTGTCCAGTTGTTCATTGGTGAAGGTTGCCACGGCTTTTTGCCTATCCTTTAATAATTGGATTCCTTTGACTGGATTCTTCTTAACTGCCCCTTCATTATATAGGAAGTTAAAAAAAGCCCTGATTGCCCTTAACTTTGTATTGATTGATACCGTTCTAGCTTCTTTTTCTTTCAGATATACAATAATATTTCTTTTAATGATTTCACTGGTTACGTTATTAGGTGCAGTGTCTATTCCCTGTTCTTTTAAAATCTTGTAAAAGTGCCCTAGTTCATTCCTATAAAATTTAATGGTATGGCTTCTAAGGTTTCTAATTTCACAATCATCTAGGAAGCGTTCTAAAGCTTCCCCAAATGGAATGTGCTTCTTCTTTGGTGTTTCTGTAATCATGTCCAGTTCCTGAACGTTCAAATTATTACTTCTTCTTTTACTATTTTTCTTGTTAGAAAAACTACTCATTGCCTATCCATCCTTTCAAATTTTAAAGGGTGCATGATTATCATTACACATTATTTGAAGGCAAAAAGTAATGTGAACAGGCAAAGAAAAAAGCCCTTCTGCAAATAAGCAGAAAAGGCTTAATTCAAGTGTTCTGTTAAGTTAATAAAGTACCGGTGGCCGGGGTCGAACCGGCACTCCCGAAGGAACACGATTTTGAGTCGTGCGCGTCTGCCAATTCCGCCACACCGGCATAATTGTTGGAGGCGGTAACCGGATTTGAACCGGTGATAAAGGTTTTGCAGACCTCTGCCTTACCACTTGGCTATACCGCCATATATACTTGGAGCGGAAGACGGGATTCGAACCCGCGACCCCCACCTTGGCAAGGTGATGTTCTACCACTGAACTACTTCCGCAAATGGCTGGGCCACCAGGATTCGAACCTGGGGTACACGGGATCAAAACCCGATGCCTTACCGCTTGGCTATGGCCCAATTATTTAAATTAAAAATGGGGCGACCGGTGGGGATTGAACCCACGCGTGCCGGAGCCACAATCCGGTGCGTTAACCACTTCGCCACGGCCGCCATATAGAAAAATTGGCAGGGGTAGTAGGAATCGAACCCACATCAAAGGTTTTGGAGACCTTCGTTTTACCATTAAACTATACCCCTAATTATACTATTAGAAAATGGTGGAGGGGGGCAGATTCGAACTGCCGAACCCTGAGGGAGCGGATTTACAGTCCGCCGCGTTTAGCCACTTCGCTACCCCTCCAAGAAGAAGAAAATACAAATGGTGGCTCGGGACGGAATCGAACCGCCGACACAGGGATTTTCAGTCCCTTGCTCTACCGACTGAGCTACCGAGCCATTCAGTTTTAAACTATTAAAGTCTATAAGACTTTTGAAAGTGGCGGTCCGGACGGGACTCGAACCCGCGACCTCCTGCGTGACAGGCAGGCATTCTAACCAACTGAACTACCGGACCAACTAATGGAGTTATTCAATAATAAATTATTTTGGTTGCGGGGGCAGGATTTGAACCTGCGACCTTTGGGTTATGAGCCCAACGAGCTACCAGACTGCTCCACCCCGCGATGTAAGGAAGTAATAAATTTGTTCTGTTTTTCAAATCATTATGGATGGTGGAGGATGCAGGGCTCGAACCTGCGACCCCTTGCTTGTAAGGCAAGTGCTCTCCCAGCTGAGCTAATCCTCC
>NZ_CANMAB010000160.1:0-5082 GCF_947495635.1 uncultured Virgibacillus sp.
CGCCGAAAGCGAAGTAATTCGTCGGAGCATTGCCAATATACATCAAACATTTCAAAATAACTACTTGGCTTAACGCAATCATTGCACTGATTTTATACTTTCTTAACTTATAAAAAAATCCCTAATCGCCAATTTTTGATGATTAGGGACTGATGATTAATTATAAATCTTCCTCAAAACGATAAACTAACTTGTAATTTTCCTCATTAAGTAGATCCGCCACATGTACACGTACTCCATGCCCGAACACAACCTCATCTTCTGTCATAGCGACAATCATTGCTTTTGTTTCATTAGCAATATCAATATATATATCACCAACGACTGGCTTTAAGCTACCGTCACTTTCAGCAAGGTAGCTAATCGATTCATCTTGAATTTGCTGTTCTTCTGGCACGAGGCTTTTATCATAATAAGCTATTTCTTGACTTGCATCAGCCTTACCTGGGACCATTACAACATATTCACTATGCTTCACTCCATTATCTCTAGTGGTAACAACATTCCCGTCTTCCACACTATCTACTTTTTCAATAGCATTTAAGGAATAATGGTCAAGGAAATCTGGAGCTGGCTTAATAATTAGAATATAGTCCCCTGGTTCTGGCATCTTATTCTTATCAATCGTATACCTTTTCCCGTAAAAAATAAATGTATCATTATGTTGTGGTCTATAGAGTTCTATTTCGCTTGCTTTCGTTAGAATTTGCTGCATATCCTTTAGGCGATATAAATGAACCGATTTTTTAAACATCGGTTTTACCGAATATACTTTATGCAATTCATTCTTGTAAAAAACGAATTGGCCCTTCCTTACCTGAAAAAGCTTCATTAGATTACCTCCTACCTTCATATTCCATTTGAGTATAATATAACTGGAACTCATAAATAAAGTAAAACTTCATTCAAATAAATAAATCCTTTTATTCTGAATGATCATGCATGTAATCCATGTTTCTTGAGCTGTAATAAACTCCTATTCTGTTGAGCAAGTACTTGTACAGATAATGTCAGTCTAAATTTATTTTCCCTTAAACCTCAACACTTTAAACATTGAATTCCTAAATAATAGTATTTATCGAACATTTTCTTCCATATGAACAAATGGCAAGTCCGTATCAACCATTCCAATTACTCGTTTCATGGCTATATTCTCCCCTTTTAACCATCGTTTAAAGTCAAAGATTTCTGGCTTTCGATCTCCACCTAAAGCAAACCACACCTTTAATTCTTTAGGAAAATAACCAGAGGTATGAATGGTTCCCGACCAGTTTTTATATTTAGTAGAGAATACACCTCTTGTTGAATTATTCATCATTTCAAATGCTTGATAAGCATTATTTAATGACCCCTTTTGCTCATCTATTGCCCGCTTCCTTCGATAGGAATCATCCAAATGGTAACGGTTTTCAGCTGTTAATGTTTCAAAATGATTGGTACATACATGTGACTGACGTACCTTAACAGCTCGCGGTGATGCTTCTACTACAATAGAATCCCCGCTCCTATCTAACAATACATAACTAAATGAGTGCCGATGAGGAATATCTTTCAATAAATGTATTGCCTCTTCTGTATTTCTACAGCTTTCCAAAATTATTCTTCCGATCATATTACAAATAAAGCCATCACCCGGCTTTCGACGATGAATGAAATTATAGCCCAATGCAAGACCATGTTCGTTCATACCATCCATTCTGCCAGTAATGCGCTGTGACGGTCCAATGGTCGCGAAACCTTGATCATTTGGTTGAAAAATGGTATAGCGCCCTTCATAAGTTTTCGGATGATAGTCATAATTACGTATCATATAATTGGACCCTGTAAAAATAGAACAACCACTTTTGGTATACGCTAAACGATAGCCACCGAACTCTTGAAGTACATCATTGATATCCCACTTTAACGCATGCATGAGTCCTTGAAGTTCTTCCCATATTCCTGGAGCAAACGTCGTGATAGCCGCCTTTGCCTCACTTTCATTAATAGTGAAACGCGGTCTTCTAATTCCCCATTGCTTCTTTCTGTTTTCAAGAATAAATGAATTTCTTAACCATTCACCCTGCCTAATCCCATATTCATAATGACTACCACGAAATTGAATAACATCACTATAAATTTGTTTCATCCGCTCCCCCCTTTGCATTCGTATCCCCCTATTTTAATGAATTTATATTTATTTGAAAATAAATGTGCCTAAACTGAAACTTTTTATTCATTTTCAACGTATACATTCATAAAGGTAATAATCACATCATTACTTGTAGGGTTCACATATTGTTTTTGTGTATATAAAGCTACTATTTTTTCCGGACTCTCAAAGTTCCCTCTTGTAAAGAAGATAGGAGATGAAAGCATGACAGGAATATTAACAACAACGATTCTATCCTTTATCCTGTATTTTGTTATTGCTGGATATTTTGTACTTAAAAACAAGAAATATCGAGGAACAACTTTTAAGGCAGTTGCTATTATATTTGCGACTTTATTTATCATAGGGGCTATAATCGTCTATATTTTTATGCCACCTATTACGATTCCAAATATGACGATTGCCAATATCATCATTGGAGTAGCTGGTATGACTGGTTTGTATATGCTTACGTCAAGCCAGCCTTTTAGCAAATCAAGTCAACAGTTTGATGTGATCACAGGGGCCATCATTGTATTTACTGTTATAGCTATTCCTGGATTTTTTGTATTAGGAATATTCACCTTAGATGATACGTATGAATCCATTGCTAAAGAAGAAGTAGCTGAAGCCAAACCTTTAGATAAAGATGCTACACCAATTGTTGTTTCGCCTGAGTTTGCTCGAAATAAAGTACAGAAGGCGATGAGTGTAGTACCAAACACACAATATTATGACTTAGGTAAGTTGCAGGTGCAAAAAATTAAAGATGACATTGTGTTCGTTGCACCGGTAGAGTTCACTGATTTCTGGAGGTACTTTAGAGGCAAAGAGACAGAAGGTTATTTCACTATCTCTGCTACTGATGTTAATGCCCAGCCAAAATTTATTAAAAATAATATGAAGTATACAAATTCGAGCTACTTTCATCATAACATTGATCGTACCATTTATAATGCGCATCCAGATTATATTCGAAGTGGTGAGGCACAAATTGAAGTAGACGAAAATGGAAAGCCTTGGTATGTTCAAACGCTCTTTAAACCAATCGGACTAACGAACAAGCCAGATATGGAAAAATTACATGTTGCCGTAGTCGATCCTGTTACAGGTGATGTTAAACTATATCATGCTGCTGATGCACCTGAATTTATTGATGGATCCATTAGTTCAGAAATGGCCTCAAATGAGAATGAATATTTCGGGAAATATATTCATGGGT
The DNA here is from genome assembly GCF_947495635.1 of uncultured Virgibacillus sp. Lineage (NCBI taxonomy): Bacteria > Bacillati > Bacillota > Bacilli > Caryophanales > Bacillaceae > Virgibacillus > uncultured Virgibacillus sp. The sequence goes on from NZ_CANMAB010000160.1 coordinate 3,354, forward strand.
GGCTGAACTCCCTTTTTGGCAAAAAGGATGTAAAGATTCCGAATGAATCTGGTACGGAATCAAGCGTTACACCAATTTTTGATGAGAATGGAGAGATGCATTATTTTACTGATATGTCTTCCCCAAAAGAGAATATTGACTCCGCACTTGGTTACACCTTAATTAATGCAAGAACAGGTGAACTAACATATTATAACGGGGAAAAGAATAACGGCATAATGGATAGTAAGGGTGCAAAGGAAATTGTAAATAAAGAGTTCCCTGAAAAGAAATGGACTGGTTCCATGCCAATTCTTTACAACATTGATGGGAATCCAACATGGGTTGTAAATGTCCTTGATCCAAACGGATTATTTAAACATTATGCATATATTAAAGCGTCTGATTCCGATTTTGTTGTTTTTGGTGATACTGCCAGAAGTACACTTGAGGCTTATCGTTTAGCTTTGGCGCAAGATCCTAGTAATGTGGAATCAACTGGAGAAGCAGCATTAGAAAAGAGAAATGGTATTGTTGAACGGGTTGTTGTAACAACGCAAGATAAAAAACAAATTGTTCAATTCTTACTTAAAGATGATGCGACTATTTATACCGTAAATTCTGGAAAAGCACCAAGATCCATTTTCTTGCAAATAGGCGATAAAGTTCAATTAGAAGCAAATATGCGTGACAATCAAACCGGAATAGTAGAAACAATCTCCATTGAGGGACTAACAGAATAAAAGGAAAAACAGGCTAGGAGGATTTACTCCTTAGCCTGTTTTTTTAGGTCCATGATTTTTTAACCACCAGAACAATTTGGTTAGCCAAAAAGCAAGATACGAAATAGCAACATCCAATAAGAATATATAGGTTAACTTCATTCCTCCATGCAAAATTAACATATCCAAAGCAATAAAAATAGAGGCTAATCCATATCCAAATCCAGCAGAAAGCACGATAGCATATAAATAAAAATTTTTCCCTTTATTCGTACAATATTGGTAGAGCAACATAAATCCAATCGGCAGCACAACTGTTGTCACTGTAAGACTTGTTGGAAATAAGTAGGAAATACTATGTGGTGTAATAAGATAATTATACATCGATAATACATTATCAAGATTAGACCACATGACATGTATGGCAAAACCATAAAAACCGATTTCAAATACTCTCCCTCGATCCAAGAAAAAGTATAAAAGAACGAAAGGAATGATTACACTCACAATATTGAACCAAAAATACCATGTATCTGGACCAGAAGTTTGATGCCAATACTCTTCCTGTAGAATGCCAAGTCTTTCTTTTAATTCATAAATTTGATAATATAGTTCATCTACACTCATACGCTTTAACCACCTGAATAAACGATCGTTGAGGTTAGTTTAAGCTTATCTTCGTAATTCTATACAGATAAACAATTAAGCGCTTTTATCCAATACAAAACGCTGTTTTCATGTATGGATTTACAATAAAGAACAAGAGCGCAAGCGCCCGATTAGAAACGATGATTGGCGAGTCAACGGTGATAAAGGAATCACAGTGAGATTGCGAGCCGATGTTGACTTAGATTAGGGCGATTCGTGAAGTCGCATCGTTTCTGGGCGCTAGAGCTGGGCGCAGCTCAACAAGCCCCTATTTATCCACATGGGCATATTTTATAATTTTCCTCATTAGCGTTGCACAAAAAATTTTAAAAATAGTCAAGTGCGCAAAACTGGAATATTTATCAAAAATATACCAATTA
>NZ_CANMAB010000161.1:0-4902 GCF_947495635.1 uncultured Virgibacillus sp.
ATAATAGCTACTAGAGGAAGCGTAAATCTGAGCATGTAGTGATAAGGAATGAGCGAATTTTGCTCCGTTTTTCTTATTGTTATAGAAAGTGATTTATGAAGAGAGAATGATGCAAATAAACGTTTGTTTTACTGAAGCACAGCTTTTATAATGAAAAGAGGTAGAAAAGAAAGGAGCAAGATAAATGGCAGTGGCAAATACCACAATCATACAAAAAATGATAAATGAACTAAACGAAGCAAAAGATCAAGATAATAACACTGAAGAGTTGGTGAAGCATATTCGTCATGTTCGTTTATTATGTGATTTGTTCCTTGAGGATAGTGCAAAAGATCAAGTTAGGGCTAAGGTTAATGGTATTTCTCCCTTAGAGATGAAGGCGATGCTTGGTGATAATGATGCGAAACTACATAGACCATCAAAACCAAGCTCGGGTAATGAACACGATGAAGCAAATGGGGATTCAATTTTTGATTTTTAATAAAGAGGTGTAAATCGTGAAGCTATTTTTAGTATTAGGCATGATTAATGGGTTTTTAGCAGTAGCGTTGGGAGCGTTTGGTGCCCATGGTTTAGAAGGAAGACTTTCAGAAAAAGCTTTATCTACCTGGGAAAAAGCAGTAAATTATCAAATGTTTCACACTATGGCATTATTAGTAACAGGATTATTAATGATGAAGGCTGATCCTGCTAGTATTATTTGGGCAGGCTGGATGTTCTTTATCGGTATCATTCTGTTTTCGGGAAGTTTGTATATTTATTCGACAACTGCAATTAAAACCTTTGCAATGATCACACCGCTCGGTGGTGTAGCATTTTTGATTGGCTGGGTGCTATTGGGTACATTCGCTGTAAAACATTTATAGCTTTATATACGATAGTTTATAGTTGAAATAGGAAATAGATAGAAAATAATACGATAAGTACTGCACGAGCCACTTGCTTTAATGCTTGAATGGATTTGTATAAGTTCCATTCCATCATTCCATCACATACGAGACTAATGGAAATAAGGAAAAGACAGAAAAGAATTAAGAATAAATAGCCTTTTATAAGTGCAATTAATCCGATTACAGCGGCACAAGCTAATGTAATAAGTTCGACTAATATAAATTTTTCATAAGGATGCTTCATGGAATCCATCCTTTCTGTTTACTGCTAAACATCTAATAGCTAAAGGGATAACACAAAGGAAGTTGTGTCATCCCTTTTCTATTAGATCGTATTTTGATTTTTAACGTGGTGAGTATGAGGTATTTGCATATGGATACGCGTAATTTAGTTCTTCATCAAAGGTTACATAGTCTAAATAAACCATCAGCAAGAGGTAGCGTTTACCCGTTTGCGGATCACTTAGAATAATGTGATCTCTGCCTGCACCTTCAATGATCCCTTTGAAAACTTTTGCATTCCACTGGTCATTATTTTCAAAAGTCATATAAACAGTAGCTTCTTTTCCTCGGTTTAAACGAAGAATATTTTCGATGTATGATTCCTGCATGGGAAGCATTCCCTGATTACTGGTCGTAGGATATGGTTGCTGTGTCTGTTGTTGTGTTGGTGGGTATTGTCTCATATTATAACTTGGATAATAAGCTGGAGATGAAGGTGGATAATAGTAATACGGATAAGGTTGATATCCGTTTCCTGCTTGCTGATTGTTATTTTCCTGGTTTTCACTCATGTAAAACCCTCCTATTAGTAAATATTAATGCCTCACTATCGGAAAACGGAAGGACATTCAGAGGCGGTAGGTGCATAGAAGCAATGAGACTTGAATCTTCCTACATTCCATTGACCATACCATTGAGCAGGACAATCTCCAGCGGGCATAAAGAACCATAACGAATTTGTTGCTGGATGCTGTCGTTCTCCCTGAATGACTCTACGAGCTAACCGTTTATCAGCTTCGCGTGCTCGCTGGTAAAAGTAACCTTTTTGTGTCGCTTCAAACCCACCAGGGCTTTGGAATACCATATCATTAATCGTTCGAATTTCTGTAAAATCAAGACAATTAGAAATGACACGATTAATACCTGTATTACCTACCATAAGCATTCCTAACTCCCCGTCCCCCTCCGCTTCCGCACGCATTAATCTTGCTAACAACGCCACATCATTATCTGTATGTGCGACAAGAGCCATTTGCATTCCTCATTTCTGTCCATTCTGGTTGCATTAGTATATGTATGTGGCAGGCATTGAAAATATGTTATAAAATCAAATGTTACGTTTGCTTTGTTAAAGGAAAAGAACAAAAGCGCAAGTGCCCGATTAGAAACATAGCGACTGAAGCGAGTCAACGGAGATAAAGGAATCACGCTGTGATTACGAGTCGACCCCATATTTACCCATAGGCTTAAATTTTATAATTTCCTAGACTATAAAAAAGATGCCCAATTCATGGACATCTTTTAATTCGCTAAGTAGGAGGCTTATATTTCCAAATATGTTGCTATTGCTTCATTTGGAAGATGGTTTCCTACAAAGAATTCACCAAATTCTCCGTATTTAGAACTTACTTCATCAAAACGCATTTCATAGACAATTTTCTTAAATTGCAATGGGTCATGAGCAAATAAAGTAACTCCCCATTCCCAGTCATCAAGACCAATGGAACCAGTTATAATTTGTGAGACTTTACCCGCATATTTTCTGCCAGTCATGCTATGTTCGTATAACAGTTTACCTCGCACATCTTTTTCAAGCGTGTACCAGTTTTCATCACCATGGCGTCGCCGATCCATCGGATAAAAGCATACATGCTCCCATTTTGGTAAGATTGGTTTTAACCTTGCGGCTATTTCTGGTATTTCTTCCGGATGCTCTTCTTTATACGGTCGGTATTTTGAAAGTTCTACAATCGAAACATAGGAATGAGCAGGTATTAAAAACTCACCCATTTTTGATTTATTCAATTCTGTTTCAATGGTAGCTAATTCATTTGTTGTAGGACGAAGGAACATAAACATAAGATCTGCTTTTTGTCCTACTATATTATAAAGGGCATGACTTCCATCTTTCCCATCTTCAACTTTATCCCATTTAACAAGTAAATGTTGAAGGCTGTCAATTGCTTCCTTACGCTCATCTTCTGTAGCAAGTTTCCAGGAAGTCCAATCTACTGTACGAAAATCATGGAGGCTATACCAGCCGTCCATCGTTTCCACTGCTTCTACCATATTTATCTCTCCTTTAACTATGTGTGTAAGGTTATGACGAGCACCTTTTAATTTATTTACGATCTGTTTTTACTATAGCATAATTTGGGCAGTATATTCATGACGTAAACATATCAATTCGTCATCGTTCGCTATATTGTCATAAGACTGTCAAAAAACGTATAAAGCTAGATAGGAATTGCTTTAATTTATGTAAAAAATCATCTACTATTTAACTATATCCATTTAGGAGGTTTTATAAAAGTGAGTCAATTATTTGAGCAAGTGAAAGAAAAGGTTTCTAACCAAAATAAATCTATCGTGTTTCCAGAAGGGACAGATGAACGTATATTGACAGCAGCTAGTCAGCTGGCAGCAGCTGACATCCTAACACCAATATTAATTGGTGATAAAACGGTTATTAAACAAAAGGGAGAGGACATTGGAGTAGATGTATCTCGTTGTAAATTGATGGAACCAGTTGAATTTCCAGAATTTGATTTGATGGTGGAGACGTTTGTGGAACGTCGTAAAGGTAAAGTTTCCAAAGAGGACGCGGAAAAAATTCTACTAGATGAGAATTACTTTGGGACAATGCTTGTTTACATGAATCAAGCAGATGGACTCGTAAGTGGTGCTGCGCATTCAACTGCCGATACAGTTAGACCTGCATTACAAATTATTAAGACAAAAGCAGGTGTCCAAAAAACATCAGGTGTATTCATTATGGTGCGAGGACAGGAGAAGTATGTATTTGCTGATTGTGCCATTAATATAGCTCCAAATAGTCAAGATCTTGCTGAAATCGCAGTGGAAAGTGCGGTAACTGCAGAATTATTTGGCGTGGAGCCACGTGTAGCTATGCTTAGTTTTTCTACTAAAGGTTCAGCTAAGTCAGAGGAAACGGAAAAAGTTGTTGAAGCTCTAAACATTGCAAAGGAAAAGAATCCTTCCTTAACTATTGATGGAGAGTTTCAATTCGATGCAGCATTCGTTCCAAGTGTAGCAAAGAAAAAAGCACCGAATGCTGAACTTCAGGGTGATGCTAATGTCTTTGTATTTCCAAGTCTTGAAGCTGGAAACATCGGCTATAAGATTGCCCAACGCTTAGGTGAATTTGAAGCAGTTGGTCCGATCTTACAAGGTTTGAACAAACCTGTAAATGATCTGTCACGAGGCTGTAGTGCAGAGGACGTTTATAATTTAGCATTAATTACTGCTGCTCAAGCAGAATAATGAAAGGGATTGTTTCGGAAACCTTTTTAGATGAAAAACTTGAATATACAGACTACGGAAGGAGAAACGGTTTACAGATCCACAGTGAGTGTTATGCTGAGGAGAGGCTGAAATTTGTTTTCCGTGGAAAGAAAGTATATTCCAGTTATCTGCTATGGAGGCTTAGACAAAAGTAATAAAAAACGAAAGATAATTAGTGTAGGTTAATTATCTTTCGTTTTTTTGGTGATCTAGGAAAAAATAAAATTAGCCATGTGGCTAAATAGGGGGCGTGTTGAGCCGCGTTCAGCTCCAGCATCCAGAAAAGAGGCGACTTCACGAATCGCCATACGATAAGTCATCATTGGCTCGCAAGCTCCATGAATCCTTTATCTCCGTTGACTCGCTCCAGTCGCTATGTTTCTAATCGGGCGCTCACGCTTTTGTTCTAAGTTAAGAAAGTATAAAATCAGTGTAATGACTGCGTTAAGCCAAGTAGTATTTTGAAATGTTTGATGTATATTGG
>NZ_CANMAB010000162.1:0-4740 GCF_947495635.1 uncultured Virgibacillus sp.
GATTGGCAGAAAACAATGTGAATTTGAAGGTAGCAAGCTATTACAAGGTTTAACTCAAATGAAAGAATTGCAGGCAGCTTAAGCTATTTCAAAGTAGTTGAAAAAATTGGAATGAACAAACAGCCTCCGCTGAAATCTTCCTCAGCGCTAATACTTGTACTTCCAGCATAGGAGCTTTTCCGACCTCCACCTTGTGGATACGCAGGACGAAGGAATGTATGGATTAAAATCCCGTGATACATAGGAGGGTGAGCGACCTCTAAAACAGAGATAGGAAAAACAGTCCCAAAATGGAATGACCTAGGCATTCTTATGGGTGTCATTTACTATTTTTAAATACCAATCGATAAGTAAGTTGAGGGGTGTATTGTTTAAGAAAAAGCCAATCATAACCTTGGTAATTGTAGCAACAATAATTTTGGTTCTTCTGGATTTGGTGAATCGGTAGTCCCAGTTTCATCTTGACTATATACATTAAATTCAGAGAAATTATTCCATTAGATATAAGCTCGGTAAACAAGCAAAGGTTATCTTATTTACTTAGCACAGTCTTTACTTTTTTACTCAAATTCTAGTTATAGTATTAGATATATGGAAAGCTTCTTTTTCACTTGAGAATAAAAAGTAGAAATATAGTGATTATAGCCAACCCACATAATACAATTGTTTGTCCTGTTTTGCTTTTGTGGTAAAGATATCCAAACAGAAAATATAATAAAGCTGCAACAAAGTAAAAAATAAGTCCTGTAATTGTAATAACTTTGTTTTTACTATATTCGTGAGCATAAGCCATAAAATATAATAGTACTGACACTATTGATACTAGACCGATTAAATTTAATAGTTTATATGTACTCATTCTGCCTTTTAAAGCCTCCATCCACCTTTCTCGTCTAAACCTACCCTCTTAAGAGAAAAGAACCTTATTTGTAACTTTGATTTACTAAAAATCAATCCGATGAAGTTTAAAAGTGACTGTATTATTCTTGGGTTGCCAACGTTCATCATAGGAATATTGGTAGGTCATACCCGATTTTTCTAGAACCCTACCACTTCCAATATTATTTACATCATTGGTAGCAAAAATGGACTTGAAACCATCTTGTTTCAAGCGTTTTAGTAGAGCCTTACTGGCTTCTGTCGCAATTCCTTTGCCCCAGTAAGTTTTTAAAAGACCATAGCCTAATTCAGCGCTACCTTTTTCTTCATCGATTTTAGAAATACCGATATAACCAATAACTTTATGATTTGCTTTTTCTTCGATTGCATAGTGATATGCTATCCTTTGATCATATTCCTTATAGATAGTGTTATAAAGATATTCCTTTGTTTCTTCAATGGACTGAAATGGGAACCACGGAAGAAATTTATTGACTTCTTCATCGTGATAGATTTCAAACATATCGTATAAATCATCATCGGAGAACTTTCTTAATTTTAAACGATCTGTTTCAATAGTTGGTGTATTTAATTTTTTCACTTATTTCTCTCCCTCCCATAAATTTGTATCCAATACCATATTCTCTTAAAGCATAACCTATCATAATGTCAGAATTAAGGCAATGCTTTAATAATACAAAAAATACCTTAACTAAAAACTTTGTATTTTTTTACTTGTCCAGTATTGTAAACACTTATAGAAAGACTAGATTTATTATGTTATGGATTATCCATCCTTTCCTGATTAGTCCTAAATGTAATCATAATCACAAACGTAATTAGAAATATAAAAGCTAAACTGAATAATGTTTCAATTTCTTTTATTTTACAACAGCATGATTATCACAATATACCATTTTCACATTTTCAGCATAACTAACGCGGAAATAGTATTCATATTATTATTAGTGGTCATATGCATCATAAACTAATCGTAATATACGAATGAAGATTAGTGGGGTTATGTTGGCTTTTAATTAATGTTTTTTAAACCACAGGCTCTTCCTGTGTGAGAATTCAACTTGTAGAGTTGTAACAGAAAAATCTCTTTTCGATATAATAGAGTTGGCTGTCAAACCGACTCTATATATAGAAAAGAGATCTACTCATGTCGGTTGACAATAGTTTATCACACACCCGAAGAATTGTAAGTATCACATAGTCTTTATACCCAAGTACAGAAGGAAAGAAATTTATGGCGAGTTAAGAAGAGACATCGGGGTGATCTTAAGACGTTTATGTGAGATGAAAGATTAGAAATTATTGAGGCTCATGCCATGACTGACCACATCCATATGCTGGTTAAAATACCACCAAAAATGTCAGTGTCTTACTTTATGGGTTACTTAAAAGGTAAAAGCTCTTTAATGATCCATGATAGACATGCCAACTTAAAATACAATCATGGAAACCGCACATTTTGGGCTAAAGGTTACTATGTCAGTACAGTGGGGCTCAATTAGTTGGACGCCTAAAATAAGTTAATAATCCCGGCAAATGAAGCCCCTTAACTTTAAAAAGTAACGATAGCTTCCGTACACCTTTTCAATTTCTGATTAAGTGGGATCCCCCTTTATTTTTCATCACTTCTGCTAATGCCTTAGAATTTAAATCTTTTTCCTTATATAATTTATCAATGATATTAAAATAGTCCTCTTTATTTCTATTTTGGCTTAATTTATATGCAGTTTGAACTTCTTGAATTTTAATTTTAAATCCAACAATACCTTTGATTTGTTTTTTAGTTTGTAAAGAAAGATTCTCCCATAAAGCTGGTTTCTCACGAGCTTGTTCATATTTTTGTAATAGAAGTATAAGATCTTCTTGCAATTCTTGTTCATTCATAATACTAGCTGTTCCATATACATGGATAGATTGATAATTCCATGTTGGCACATTTTCAGATTTATACCAAGATGATGAAATATAGGCATGTGAACCTTGATACATAACAAGGACGTTTTCATTCTCACCTTCTAACGTTTTCCACTGAGGGTTAGCATAAGCCAGGTGTCCAGTGATAAAGTAATTATCTCCTTGTTTATGTAACTCTAAAAGTAAATGAGTAGCAATAGGTTTCCCTTGTTTTGTTGTTACAATTGTGCCAAAAGAGTTCTTCTCAATAAATTCTTTGATTTCATCAAGGTCTGTGACTTTAAAATGCTTAGGAATATACACGTAAACCCACCTTTCTAAAAGTTATATGAGTGTTTTTTCCATTATAAAGTCCGTTTGTTCTTCATCACCCATGTAAAAAGAGTGGGCTCCAGTTTGGACAAACCCCATTTTCTTATAAAAAGCAATGGCATTTTCATTTTTTTCCCATACTCCTAACCAGATTTTCTTAATATGTTGTTCAATCGCATTTTCTGTAGCCTTATTTAGTAGATATTTACCAAGTCCATGTTTTTGAAATTTATTTTTTATATAAATCCTCTCGATTTCAAGTGATTCATTATCAAATTCTTCCGTCTGAGCATCAGCGGTATTGATTTTTAAATATCCAGCAATTTCACTAGCAAAATAAACAAAAAAGAATTGCGAAGAAATATTGGATAATTCTTTTTCTAATTGTTTTAAGTTAAATGCTCTTTCCAGATAGGCATTCATATTTTCTGGTGAATTTTGATGTTTAAATGTTTCGATGAATGTTTTAATACTTACTTCTTGAAGTGTTTGTAAATCTTCATGATTGCACTTTGCTATTCTCACATTCATTTTAGTATATCGCTCCTTTATTTAATCAATAATTTCTCTTGTTTCCCTTTTTTACAAATTCCCAGTCTTTTTCTATATTTTTACTTACTCTTTGAAGAAGACTAAAAATGATTTCTTCTTCGCTTTCTGAAAAGCCTTCTAATGCAACAGAATTGGAATAATTATTTTCTCTTTTTATAAAAGGATAAACATTATCACCCTTATTTGTCGGATAGATTTTCTTGATTTTTTTGTTATGTTTATCTTCTTTCTTTTCAATAAAGCCATTAATTTCAAGTTTTTTTATAGCACGTGCTGCAGTTGTACGATCTACTTTTATCATCTCGGCCAATTTTTCTTGAATGATTCCTGGATTTTCACATATTCGTACAATGTACAAATACTGTCCTTTTGTAAGGTCATATTCTTTAAACTCTATATTACTTATAGAATCTAATGCCCTTGCTATCATTCCAATTTCACGTAGAATTTCCTTCATAATGAACTCCTTCACATATATTTTTGTTGAAATACAATGAAATTTCCATACACTAAACTTAACTTATTTATGTTGCATTTGCAACATAAATAAAAATTTTTTCTCTAAAATTTATCTTCTGCACATACTGAATCCTAAAACTTTTACGTTAATTTTTTGATTATAATTCCTGCCAATTTTGCATCTGTAAATTTATCATCACTATAATCCTTATATAAAAAACCCACCTTATAACAACTATTGATAGAAGTTAAAAGGGGGCAATATTATTGTAATGTGCGAAAATCTCAATAGAGATTGTTCAATTTGTAATAAGCAATTATTCTATAATAAATAAAATCTTATCTTAGGGATTACTACTACAAACACTTTGTAAACTATTAGTTGCCATTTGCAATCTTAAATTTATTTTATAAAAAATGAAATTATTGTAATTTAAGGAGGGATTAGTGTGGGATATTTCATTTGGACACAGAATAAAAAGTTTGAGAGTAAAAAGATAAAATTACAATTGATGAAGAAGGGTACTTGTGACTGCTAAACTAAAGTAGACAGTTTCCGCTAGATTAGAAGAAACACTTATTTACCCAAATATACCAGTAAAA